>CALERQ010000087.1 GCA_937907305.1 uncultured Clostridia bacterium
CATACTGTTTCCACTACATCGGCCAGGCGGCGGTCCCCGCGTGCCAGGATCGCCTCAATGCGGCTTGTCCCGCTATCGTGATAACTGATGGAAATCTTTTTACTGGAGACCGTTTCCAGCAGAAGTTTTTGCTTGACCACAAACTGCTCCGGAGTATCCTGCGGCTCAAATTCAAACGGGGTGAAGGGTTTCGGTACAAAGCATGCCACGCTGATATTAACGGTGACGCCCTTACCCTTTGGTTTGTTGGGCAGGCGGTAGAAAAGATCTACTATCTTTTGCGCCAGCTCTATGATGGCTTTGACATCTTCATCGGTTTCGGTGGGCAGGCCCATCATAAAATAGAGCTTGACTGCTGTATAGCCGCTCTCAAAGCTCATGCGGCAGGTATCCAGCACTTCCTGCTCGGTAATATTTTTATTGATTGCATCCCGCAGGCGCTGACTGCCGGCCTCCGGCGCGAAGGTCAGGCCACTTTTGCGCACCCGCTGCACCAGTTCCAGCAGACGCGGAGTCATGCTATCGATACGCAGCGAAGGCAGCGAAAGATCCACATGCTCCGGTTCCGCCCACGCCAGCATCTTTTCCATCAGATCGGCCAAATGGCTGTGATCGCTGGTAGAAAGCGAAGAAAGCGAAACCTCATCATAACCGCAGTTGTGGCACAGATCATAGGCCTGGCGGTCTATCACATCGGCACTGCGTTCCCGGTAGGGGCGGTAAATATAACCCGCCTGGCAAAAACGGCACCCACGGATGCAGCCGCGAAGAACCTCGGTCACGGCGCGGTCATGTACTACATCAATAAACGGCACTACAAAGTTTTCGGGAAAATCTGCCTTATCAAAATCCGGCATAATGCGCTTTTTGATGGTTGCAGGGGCACCGTTTTGGGGGGTGATGACAGCCACAGTGCCGTTCTCATTGTAGGTGATATCATAGAGAGAGGGGACATATACCCCTTCGATCTGTGCTGCCTTTTGCAGGAATTCTTCCCTGCCCCAACTTTCCTTTTTGGCGATGCCTAAAAGATCCAGCACCTCCAAGTCGACCTCTTCGCCCTCTCCCAGGAAAAAGAGATCGAAAAAATCTGCTATCGGCTCCGGGTTGCAGGCGCAGGGACCGCCGCCCATTACCAGGTGCTCCAGGCCATTGCGGTCCTTCTGCCGCAGCGGAATACCGGAAAGGTACAGCATATCCAGCACGCCAGTATAGCACAGCTCATATTGCAGGGTAAACATGATGACATCGAACTCATCTAATGGGTCAAAGCTTTCCAACCCATACAGCTTCATGTTATTTTCCAGCAGCAGACTGCGCATATCCTCCGCCGGGGCAAAGACCCGTTCGCACCAGATCTCCTCCCGCTTATTAAAGGCAGAATAAAAGAGCTTCATACCCAGATGGCTCATGCCCACCTCGTACAGATCGGGGAAGCAAAATGCCACGCGGGTGGTCACCTTGCTTTTATCCTTTATAATGGTATTGATCTCGCCGCCGCAGTAACGGGCCGGCTTTTGCACCTTTGGCAGCAGTCTTTCTATCTCAGATGGGATCATAGGGACCTCCGATTATCATGTGATATGCCCTATCATACCACATTTGGCGTGCCTCTTCAACCAAAAGCCCCGCCCAATACCAAAAGTCCCGCCAATGCTGCCACGCCTATCCCCCGGCGCAGCCATCTCCTTGTCCGCCCTGTCAGCTTATCGCAACAGCATTCCAACAGAATATCTGCGATCACTGTTCCATCGCTATTGCCCAGCGGCAGCAATGTGGCAGACGCCACGGCCCAGTGTACTGCCGCCGCTCGCATAGACTGCATTGTTTTTCCTGTCAGCATTATGCCGCCCAAAAACAGGTTTGCCGCCGGCCCGCTGAGATTCAGCAGCAGCTCCTGTCCCCGGCTCATACGGTCTTCCGCCAGCTTTACCCGCACCCCAGTCAGTGAGAAACAGATTGCTCCTATCTTTTTGCCCGCTGCCGCAATATAAATAAAATGCCCACACTCATGCAGTAGAATCGCCACCAAAAGCAGCGGCAGTAGATGCCCTGGCAGCAGCGTCCCAGCGCACAACCCTACTGCTAACAAAAAGCTTACTTTTATCCGAGCGTTTCCAACCGTAAAGTTCATCAGCTATACAGGTTCATCGGGTCCACATAATACCCATCAGCCATGACGCTAAGATGCAGATGCGGCCCTGTGGAAACGCCTGTGCTGCCCACCAGTGCAATGGCATCTTCCGCCGTCACTTCATCCCCAGCCTTGCACAGTGCCGCTTCGCAGTGGCAATATATCGTCTCCAGGTTATCGCTGTGCCGCAGCTTGACATAGTTTCCGTAGCTTTGATTACTGCCCACGGCAGTTACCGTACCTGCATACACCGGGTAAATTTTTGTCCCGGCGGCCGCCGCCAGGTCGATCCCGGTATGGAAATCCCATGTTCCGCTGATTGGATGTGTTCGCTCACCATAGTTGGAAGTGATCACGGCATCCACTGGCAATGGCGAGGCCGCCGGGACCGACACTACTACCTTTCGGTAAGAAGCGTTCCGCGGGAAGATTGGCTCCTCCCCGCCCATGGCGGCCTCGCCATCCGCCCAGGCAAATACCTCCGCCAGCTTGGGCGGCTGCCAGTCTTCCCACCACTGCCGCAGTTGTTCCACGGTAATGGGCGTTGCCAAAAGGCGCATTACCTCATCCTGTTTATCACCATTTGCCCGTGTTACCCCGGTATAGTACTCCCCCAGTGTTTTATATTCCTGCGGTCTTACATACTGCATGGTAAATACCACTGCCAGTGCCACAGCACACAGCACTGTCTGCGCCACCAGTAAAACCAACCCCTGCCCCTCCCGTCGGGGTGGTTCCACGCTTCTTCCGGTCGTGCGGGACCTTATGGCTGGCCTGCTTCGTCTGCTGTTATAGCGCATCCTGTCACCCCCTGTCCTTTTTAGTGTATGAAGGCGCTCTCCCATTCATGCACCGCTGCCCATTGACTTTCCCCTATCTGCGGCTATAATGGTATCAATTCTTTTTAACAGGAGTGCCTATGTTCAAAATTATTATCTGTATCCTGGCCGGTTTGGGGGCGGGCCTTGGCACCGGCTTTGCCGGGATGAGCGCTGCCGCGGTCATCAGTCCAATGCTCATCACCTTTTTACATATGGATCCCTACCTTGCCGTTGGCATCGCTCTTGCCAGTGATGTACTGGCCAGCGCTGCTTCCGCCTATACTTATGGCAAGAATAAAAATCTTGATATCAAAAATGGCATTATCATGATGATCAGCGTCCTGTGTTTCACTCTGGTAGGCAGTTACATCGCCAGCATTGTCCCCAAAGCTACTATGGGCAGCTTTTCTACCCTGATGACACTTTTCCTCGGTATCAAATTCATCGTCAAGCCGGTACTGGCACCAAAGCAGCGGTTTCAATCCGCTACCGCCAGACAAAAGGCCATCCGTTCCGTCCTCTGCGGTGCTATGGTCGGTTTCATCTGTGGCTTTGTGGGCGCAGGTGGCGGCATGATGATGCTGCTTGTGCTCACCTCCGTACTGGGCTATGAACTGAAAACCGCTGTTGGTACCAGCGTTTTCATCATGAGTGCGACCGCCCTTACCGGGGCAGCCAGTCACTTTGCCATTGGCGGTCTGCCGGATACCGAGGCGCTGATCATCTGCGTCATCAGCACATTAGTCTTTGCGCAGGTGGCGGCGCTTTTTGCCAATAAAGCCTCTCCCATCGTGCTCAATCGCGTCACCGGTTCCATTTTGGTCATCCTCGGCATTGCCATCCTTGCCGTCAATTACTTTGGCTGAACAATATACCGTAAAATATACAGCCCTCGGAGATTTTCTTCTCTCCGAGGGCTGCACTTATTATAGCTGCCGACTTTTGTATTCTTCTCCCCACGCCAGCATGGAGTCCAGTATTGGTTTCAAACTTTGTCCCAACGCGGTCAATGAATACTCCACCCTGGGAGGCACCTCAGCATAAACTTCCCGGTGAACCAAACCGCTTTCTTCCATGGCTCTCAGCTGCGCGGTCAGCACCTTCTGCGATACATTCCCCACCGATTTTTTCAGCTCGCCAAAACGCTTTGTCCCCGGCATCAGGTCACGCAGGATCAAAACCTTCCATTTATCGCCGATCAGCATAAGTGTTGTTTCCACCGGGCAGGCTGGCAGTTCTTTTTTCACTTCATTTTCCATATGAACCTCCAATAGTATCCTTCTGGTAACTACGGCACAATATTGTGCTTACTTTACGAAAGTTCCCTACGGTGATATTGTAATACCAGCGGATGAAAAACGCAATCATTTTATCACGGAGGTAACACCCATGAACAAAGTTGTAGAATTTCTCAATGCGAATCCCGTACAATACCTGGCCACTGTTGGCCGCGATGGAAAAGCAAAATGCCGTCCTTTTATGTTTGCCGGCCAGCTGGATGGCAAGCTGTGGTTCTGCACCAATCATACCAAAGAGGTCTATAAGGACATGCAGCAGAATCCCTATGTAGAGCTTTCGGTTTCCAGCCCTACCTACGCTTGGATCCGCCTGCACGGTAAAGCGGTATTTGAAAATAATATGGCAGCCAAAAAAATGTGCATCCAGAACCCCATCGTTAAAAGTCAGTATGGAGAAGCCACTAACCCCATCTTTGAGGTCTTCTACTTGGATGAAGCCCATGGCATCATCGCCGATTTCTCCGGCAATCCTCCTTATGAGTTTTGATCGACACCCAACCAGAAAAGTGCTACAATAAAGCAGGGGGATATTATCATGAACCAGGCTGAAAAGCGTCTTTTCCTCATCAAAAAGTTGCTGGATGAAAATGCCCATTACCACGATGTGCGCATTCCTGCAACAGCTGGTGAACAAAAACACCTGCTGCGCTCTTTAATGAATATTCGTCCTCCCAAAGCCGCCGATACTGAGTTTCTTACTATACAGGATACTTATCTGCGGCAGGAGATCGCAGCGCACGGCATCACACATGCGGATGATCTGCAGCCGGTTCGTGGGGAACTTTATCTTTGGCAGGGCGATATCACCTTACTGCAATGCGGTGCTATTGTTAATGCTGCAAACAGCGGAATGACCGGCTGCTATATTCCCTGTCATTCCTGCATCGATAACTGTATCCACACCTATGCAGGCGTACAGCTGCGGCTGGACTGTGCCAAGCTGATAGCCCGACAGGGGTATGTGGAACCCACAGGACAGGCAAAGATTACAAAAGCCTATAACCTGCCCTGTGACTATGTGCTGCACACGGTTGGGCCCATTATACAAGGCCGCGTGACTGCGGAGGACGAGCATCTGCTGGCTGCCTGTTATCGCTCCTGCCTTGTGCTAGCGGAGCAGCACCATGTAGAAAGCATCGCTTTCTGCTGCATTTCCACCGGTGTGTTTCATTTTCCCCATCAGCTGGCTGCTGAGATTGCCGTAGATACCGTGCAGCAGTACAAAACAGAAACCGGCAGCAAGATGAAGGTGATTTTTAATGTTTACAAAGATGTGGATCGAACCATCTACGAGCGACTTCTCTGCGCAGATAAATCGTCTTAAGAAAGCCATGAGTGAAGCCGATGCTGTGGTGATTGGCGCAGGTTCCGGACTCTCCACCGCCGCTGGCTTTACCTATACCGGCCGGCGGTTTAGGCAATATTTCTCCGATTTTGCCGAAAAGTACGGCATCCAGAATATGTATACCGGCGGCTTTTACCCATTCCCCTCCCCGGAGGAATACTGGGCCTACTGGAGCCGATACATCTTCATTAACCGCTATCAAGATGCTCCCCAGCCGGTATATGAAGCCCTGCTGAAGCTGATGCAGAATAAGGATTATTTCGTCATTACCACCAATGTGGATCACTGCTTCCAAAAAGCCGGTTTTGATAAGCATCGCTTGTTCTACACCCAGGGGGATTATGGGCTATTCCAATGCAGCGAACCGTGCTGCCAAAAAACCTATGATAACGAATCTATTATCCGACAGATGGTGGAACAGCAGCGCGATATGCATATACCGAGCGAACTGATCCCCCACTGCCCGGTATGCGGCAAACCCATGACGATGAACCTGCGTGCAGATGATAAATTTGTGGAGGATGAGGGCTGGCACCGGGCGGCGGAACGGTACGAGAACTTTTTACGCATCCGTGCCGGGCAAAAAATTCTTTTCCTGGAACTCGGCGTCGGTTACAACACACCGGTCATTATAAAATATCCTTTTTGGCAGATGACCGCTAAAAATCCCCACTCCACCTATGCCTGCATCAATCAAGGGGAAGCCGCCTGCCCTGTGGAGATCCTTCATCAGGCCATCTGCGTCAATGGCGACTTGGCAGCCATTCTTTATTGCTTATAGCTCCCTCCCACGCAAAAAGCGGGAAACCGGTTCATTCCAGTTTCCCGCTTTTTTCTTTATGCTCCGGCTGTTTCTGTTACCGTAATGGTACAGGTAATGGTTAAACTATTCACTGTCGTTGCCGTGATAATGGCTGTACCAACGGCCTTTGCTGTTACAGTACCATCTGATGCCACTTCCACAATACCGGGGGCATCGCTGCTCCAGGTCACGGATTTATCGGTTGCATTTTCCGGCAGTACCTTAGCAATTAAGGCATGTGTTTGCCCCACTGTCAGGTTCAGCGTTGTCGGCTCCACCGTAATGGATGTCGGTGCCACTGCTTCCGCCTTCACAGTCACAGTACATTCGGCGCTCTTTTCGCCGCACTTCGCCGTAATAACTGTCGTACCTTCTTTCAGGGCCGTTACGGTGCCATCAGTGCCTACCGTAGCCACTGTTTCATCGCTGCTGCTCCACTGGATGGTCTTCACCGTTGTTTCATCCGGTTTCACCGTCGCGGTCAGTTTGCCGGTACCATTTACCGTCAATTCCATGGTGGTCTGATCCAAGGTCACGCTTTCTGCCGGAACCTCAGCTTTCTGTACTGTTACAGTACAGAAAGCGCTCTTTTCCCCGCACTTCGCGGTAATAGTCGCGCTGCCTTCCGCCAAGGCGGTCAGCTTCCCGTTTTCTACTTTTACCACCGCCGGGTTACTGCTGCTCCAGGTAACGGTTTTATCCGTCACATTTTCGGGCTGCACGGTCGCGTTCAGCACCAGCATATCGCCCACCTTCATGGTCAGCGATATCCGGTCCAGTCGCACTTCCGTCACCGCTACCGGCTTTACCGTTACCTTACAGGCAGCAGTATAGCCGCCATCTGTCGTCTTCACGGTGATGGTCGCCGTCCCGGCCGCCACTGCCTTCAGGCTACCGTTCCGATCCACCGTTACCACACCATTATTACTGCTGCTCCAGAACACACTTTGGTCGGTCGCGTCCTCGGGGTTCAGTTTTGCTATCAACTGGCCAGTCGCGCCTGCTGTCAGCTCCAAAGTGGTCTTATCCAGCGCTACACCCTTCACCGGCACTTGGCTCACCTTACCCACAGTTTCTGTTCCCGTAGCGGTATAGCCGCTGTAAATGCTGTTGATATAGTTCCCAATACCATTGGCCAACGAGCTTGCGATCTGCGAATAGTTTTGCAGCAGCTGCACATATTCGCTCTCATTGCTCATAAAGCCGCATTCCGCCAACACCGAGGTATACTGGGTTGTCCGGGTCACATAGTACAGGCCATACTTGGCACCGCGGTTATAGTTGCCCATGGCATTATACAGGGCACTATTGATATAACTGCAGAATTGCTGGCTGAAATCGTAGAAATAGTAAGCCTCGCTGCCCCGCGCGGAAGAATTTGTGGCAGAATTGCTGTGGACGCTTAGGAAGATCTGCGGCTTAAAGGCGGAAGCCTGTGCCACACGGGTCTGCAATACCACCTTGGCGCTGCCGCTGGTATCGATGAGCAGCACCGAAGCACCTTGGTTCCGCAGGATAGCCGCCAGCTCTGTGGCGATCTGCCGGTTCACATAGTCTTCATGCTTGCCAGGGTAGAACCCCAAAGCACCCACATCAGTGCCGCCGTGGCCTGGGTCAATGACGATTCTGGCCCCTGCTATGCTGCTGGGTGGATTATTGAATTGCAGTGAAAGGGTATTGCCATTATAGCTTGCGGTATAGCCGCACATACCATTGGTCTTGCGGAAGCGCAGCGTCAGAGTATCGCCGCTCCAGGTAGCGGAAGAGAATATCGGATTCTTGGTCAGGCTGGAGAGATTGCCGCAGGCGGATTTAAGATAATTGAAGGTAAAGGAGATTCCGCCATTGGAATAGCTCACCGAATAGCTGGTAGGCTGACTCATATTCAGTGCTACCGTCGTGGTGCTGGCATTGGCGGTAATGCTCATACCGTTCACCACCACATCCTGCACCTGCTGGCTGCTGGTGGAGATATCCCCCGCATATACCCGCAAGCCACTGGCCAGCTTGTAATAGCGATAGGTGGAGCTGCCGCTGGTAAAGACGATCATATCGCCTACCGTGTAGTCCAAAGCGCCTTTGGGCAGTGGGTAATAGCTGCCGTCGCTCAAATCATCCAATGTACTGGTGGGGAAGGTCTCCGCCTGGCTGGCTGTTACCACAATGGGGCTGCCGCTGCCTACTTCGGTGATTTTATTGACCTTGATGGAGGCACCTGTCTCTGTTTCATCGATCCCTTCCCAACTGCCCTTAAAGGTGATGTTCCCCAAGTTTTTCACACTGCCGCTGGCCGCGGGGGTGCGGTAGGTGCCGGTATACTTCACATAGAAGGAATCCTTATCCGTATTGTCATCCTCGCTGTTATCACGGGTCAGTGTCACCGATTGGCCGTTTACCACCGCCGTGATCTTGGCATCCTCATAAGCCATGGCCGTCAGCGTAATATCAGTATTGCCATCTACGGTCAGGGTACCGGTGGGCACCACACTTTGGAAAATCTTCACATTGCGGGTGATCTTATACACCAGCGTTTTATCCTTATGTACGATGGTAAAGGTATTTAACCCAGGTTTCAGGTTATAACTCTGAGAAAAATACCCGTTTGCGTCAGTCTTGATTTCGGTTCCGTTCACCGTTACCGGGTTGGTCGGATCGGAAGCCCCGCGGAACAATACGGTAGGGTCATAGGTGGAATAGGTCAGCTTGGCCGGTACCGAGGTGCTCAGCTCAGTCATGATATAGTCGGTATTTACCTCATTGCGGAAATACTTCTTCAGCAATGTCACTGAACCTGCCGGATCGGCCTTCATGCTAGTCAGCCCGTAAAACACACTGCCGCTACAGCCCTTGTAGCTTTCCAGCGTAATGGCTTGCTTGGTCATTTGGTCGGATGAACCCCAGCCGGTGTAACTGCTGTTGACCATGCGGTCCGCCGCGTGGATGGCATACATCCGTACCTCGTTTGCCGCCGCCAGTTCCGACCACCACTTCACGATCCGCTCAAACGGGATCTTGCCATCGGTCAGCGAGCCAAAGGCCTTCACGGCGATCATATCCACCAGCTTGTCCTCTATCATGGCTTTGGCATCACAGTGGCCATCGGTCAGCATGGAGTAGGGATCCAGCGTGTTCTGTCCGGCTTCGTTTTCCTTGGTGGTAGCCCACTGGGGTTCAGTCACCATGCCAACCTGCACCCCAGGCGCCTTTTTGCGCACCAGGCTGCTGGCCAACTCCACCACCTGCCGGGAGGCCCCATCCAAGTAGTCCTGATAGCTCATACCGCCGCCGCAGTTCATATAGTCCGCAAACGCCGTATCGCTCTCCGGGAAATCATAATTTGTAAAGAACAGCCCATCCGGTGAGTATTTCTCCAGGAAGGCACCCAATTCCTTTTCAATGCCGTTCATTAGGACGGTATCAAACCGGGGATAGGTCACCAGCTTTGCCCCATCATAGGTCGCCTTCAAGTCATAGAAGCAATAGACATACAGTCCACGGCTTCTTGCCCTGGCGATGAGATAATCCAGCGGGTCAAAGACCGCATTGGCTGTGGGCCTCGTCAGGCTCTCATACGCTGCAAAATCCTCGGTGCTCGTTCCCACCAGGACGGTATTCATCCCCAAATCTTTTGCGGCATCCAGTGCGGCATCTATCTCCTTTTTCACATTGTCAGCAGCTTCGTTTTTCTCGGTCAGGTAGTCCTCTCCCGGCAGTATGGTCACCGCACGCATCCGGTCAGGAATATTAAAGGTCACCGGCAGCTCCGGTTCCGGATCGTTCGGTTCCACATCCACCATGTTATCTGGCTGTGGAAGTTCCGGCTCTGTCTTGCCGGGGTCTTCCTGTGTCGGCCCTACCAGGTTCCCCAGCGGGTTCCAATCGGTAAGAAGAGTGACCGCCAATGCCCCGGCAATGATCACAGCAAATGCCAGGGTAAAAAGCAGCGCTTTTTTGGTATTGTTCTTCCTAAATTTTGACACGGTGGCCCCTCCCGGGATAGGTTTTATAGTATCTTACTTAGGGCAGTCAATTCCGCCTGCACCTGTGCTTTTACACCGCTGGCCGGCGTAATAACCGAGCTATAACTGTAAAGGCAATAGCCTTTATAATGTCCAGTGCCTCTGGCTTCGGTCACCATGCGGCTCAGCAGATCACTGCTCTGCTGCCATTCGTACTTGCCGCTGGCACCGGCATAGGTATCCTCATTGCCAATCTTGTAAGCCGCCAGACCCACATACAGATCAATGCCATTCACCTTTATCATGCCGTTAAATTCTTTCAGCACACTGCTGTACGGACAGGTGGCATTATTGAATCCATAGTAGATCTGCGGGCAGATGTAATCCACATAGCCGGTATTGCCCAACCAGGTAGCTACATCAGCATACAGGGTATCGTAATTCGCCTTGGTATTGCCCTGCGGGCTGATGCCAAATCGCACTGACGGGTTTTCCGCCTTCACCGCGGCATAAACTTCCCGAACCATGGTATTGACATTCTGTCTTCTCCAGGCTGCCAGCGATTTTCCCCCGCCGTTTGCGGCGTACAAGGTGCTGTCAATGCTGCTGTCAGTTGTAGCATAGAAATAATCATCAAAGTGGATGGCATCCACATCGTAGTTGCGTACAATCTCCCGCACCCCATTGACGATGAGGTCAATGGCCTCCCGGGAACCGGGATTATAGAAAATGCCGCCGTTTGCGGTCTGATACACAGCATCGCTGCCGCTGTTTATGTACTTCTGGGCGGGGTTATCACTGCTTAGCGATCTGCCTGCGCGGGCCCGCACCCGGTAGGGGTTCAGCCACGCTTCAAAAACCAGCCCACGGTTGTGTGCTTCCTCCACCATGATCTTCAGGGGATCAAACGGCAGGCTGTCCCCTTCCGTCCCAGTGATAAGATAAGAGGTCGGGAAATAATCAGAATCATACAGCGCATCCCCAAAGGGCCGCACATGCACGATTACGGTATTACAGCCCAGATTCTTCACATTATCATAGGCGGCACCTATATTACTACGGAACTGCCCGGCTGTTTTTCCAGTCAGCATGCCGCCCAGTTCCAAATAGCTGATCCACACCGCGCGGTATTCCCCGCTGGGAACCCTGGTATCGCTTGGAATTGTAGAATTATTGTTTTTATTCTCCTCCTGCTTTGGGTCCTCAGCAGGCGTTTGTGCATTGTCTTCATTTTTACCCGGATTTTTACCGTCCTCCGCTTTACTGGGCTCTTCCGGCTTTTGGGGGTCTTCCGGCTTTTGTGGCAGCGGATCCTGTGCGGAGGGATATTCCCCGTTTTGGCTATCGCCGCCTTCGTTATCTTCCTGCGGCTTCGGCAGAATCACCGTCCCCTGCTGGATATCCGATCCCGGAGTTTCATCCTGCACAGGCTCTCCCCCGCACGCAAAAAGAGAAAGAGCGAGCGCCAAAGCCATCAGCACCGCCGTGATCTTTTGCATTGCTCTCTCCCCTTTCATTCTAACTTCACTCTATAATAGTGTCATATCCGGCCTATTTTGCTGCTTTTCCCCATCAGGAAATTCCTACCGCCGCTGTGCGGCTGGAATTGGCATCCTGCTCCTCGGGTTCCACTGTTTCTATTACATTCCGCAGCACCACCGGGTTGCAAAGGAAAGTTTTTCCGCCATCGGCCTGGGAAGCCAAACTACCGGAAACCCGCGGGATCTGGTCTTCCAACAGCAGCCTCAGCATCTGCGCCGCAGCCCGGCCCATCATATAGCCGCCACCGCCCTCCGCAAAGAGCACTTTCCCATCCTTATACAGGTTATATGCCGTTTCGTCCGCTTCCATAACCACAAGCCACGCAGGGTAGCCGTTGGAATACTCAGTCGGGTCGTTATAATAAACACTCGCCTTCTCCGCATCAGCGCTATCACTAAAGAGGATCATTTCTCCACCATAGTGATAAATGCTATCCAGCCGTGGTTCCAGGTTATAGTTTAGGTACTCCGTCACAATATCTCTGCTGAGAATCGCAGTACAGCCGCGCTCCTCCAACATGGTCTGCAGCTTTTCCCACTTTCCACTGTCCTCCAGCCCATATTCGGTCACAGCGGCAATCCCCAGCTTTCCATCCTGCAGGCGGAAATTCAGCTGCTCTCGGTTCTCTTCCCAGTAGTCCGCTATGGTATCGGCCAAGCGCTCCAACTCGGCTTCTTCACTGTCCTCCGCTTTCAGTATGCTATACAGCTTGGGAAAGGTCGCCAGCTGTTCGGCTGTGGCCCGGCGGTTCATCAGCACCACCGGCACATCATATTCCTGCGCCAGTGCCAACAGCTCATCCGTCGCGGCATCATCCACCGGCTCCAGCATCAGCACCGCACAGCCCTGCTCCAGAACCCTTTTGGCATAGGTCATCTGCACCTCCGCGCTGCCCATACAGTCGTGGGCTGCCACATCCACCGTGGCGCCCAGCTCGTTTTGTATCGCTATCCGGAAAGAATTCTTCTCTTCGTTGCTCATGTCGCTGAAAAGCATTTCCACCTTCTGCAGCGGCAGCTTGGCCACATTGCTTACGTTCAAATCGGCTTGCAGCGCCTTTGGCTGCATATCCTCCTGCTGTGCAAAGTACCAGCCCAGCAGTCCAAACATCACCAGGGCAATGGCAAGATATATAATAATATGCTTCATAGCTTCTCCTAACACAATATATGGATGTTATTATTGTAGCACATCATACCCCTTGATTCAATAACGCAAATGTGAACAATTCGACACATACCAAAAAGCGTCCCCAGCCTGTGGGAACGCTTTTTCCTTGTATTTCTGCGATTTTTTCAGCTCTTTTCGTGCTCCAGTATCACCTTCAACTCTTGCAGGAAGGAGTTGATATCCTTAAATTCCCTATACACACTGGCAAAGCGTACATAGGCCACCTGGTCTATCTTTTTCAGTTTTTCCATCACCAGCTCACCGATAACCGCGCTGGGCACTTCTCGATCCATACGGTTCTGCAGCTCCACCTCGATCTCGCTTACCATCGATTCCAGCTGGGCCAAAGTCACCGGGCGTTTTTCGCAGGATTTTAGAACACCGCGCAGCAGCTTATCATGGCTGAACGCTTCCCGGGAGCCATCCTTTTTAATGACCATCACCGGAGTGGTTTCCACCACCTCATAGGAGGTAAACCGCTTGCCGCACTGCAAGCATTCCCTTCTGCGCCGGATGCGCTCCCCTTCATCGGTGGGGCGGGTATCGATCACCTTGCTCTCGGTATAACCGCAGAACGGACATTTCATGCTGGATTCCTCCTTTATCACTCTATGGCCAGTTTTTCTCTATTGTAGCAGATTTTTCCCACGGATACAAGCATTTCCCACCCGCTAAAAAAGCATCCCCTCCCACTTTCGCAGGAGAGGATAACTCGGTATCACTATTTTATATCAGCCCAGCTCATGCTCTTCCAGCCACTTGCTGATGCTCTCGCCGATCTCTTTAATGCACCCTGCATGATAGGGCACCTTCAGGCCGGCGCTTTCCACTAATTCCGCAAAGGTCGCCGTGCCCGCCTTATCCACAAAGGTCATATAGCGCTTCCAGGCCTCGGCATAGTTCTCGCGGGAAAGATTCCAGAACTGGAACGTCACCGTCTGCGCCATGCAATAGTCGATGTAGTACAGCGGAACCTCGTAGATATGCAGCTGACGCTGCCAGCCGCCGCCGCGGGAGTAGAACGGCAGGTTATCAAAGTCGATCCATGGGCGATACTTCTTCTCCAGGGAGAGCCACAGCTCATTGCGCTGCTCGGGGGTCATCTCCGGGTTCTCATACACCTTGTGCTGGAATTCATCCACCATGCACCCATAGGGAATAAAGACCAGGGCGTCCTCACAGTGGCCCAGCTCATACTTATCGGTCTGTTTGCCGAAGAACAGGTGATGCCACGGGGCGGTCAGGAACTCCATCGACATGGAATGGCACTCGCATGCCTCAATGGTCGGGGAATGAAGCAGAGAGGGCAGCTCCTGCTTGAAAGCACGGTAGGCTTCAAAGGCATGGCCAGCCTCATGGGTCAGCACATCCACATCACCGGCGGTAGCATTAAAGTTGCTGAAGATAAACGGGGATTTATAATCGGCGATCTCGGTGCAGTAGCCGCCGGGCGCCTTGCCGTCGCGGGAAAGCACATCAAACAGCTCGTTCTCGAACATGAAGTCAATGAACTCCGCCGTCTCGGGCGAAAGCTCCTCGTACATCTTTTTACCGGCGGCAAGGATCTCATCAGGGGTGCCCTCCGGTACGGCGTTGCCATCCGCAAAGCTGATCGGCTCATCATAAAAGGCCAGCTTTTCCACGCCAATGCGGCGGCGCTGGGCTTCCTTCACCTTTGCCACGATAGGAACCATGTCCTCCGCGATTTGATCCCGGAACGCCGCTACATCCTTGGCGGTATAGCAGTTGCGGCCCATGCGGTCATACCCCAGCGGAATATAGTTGGGCAGTCCCATCTTCTTGGCCTGGGCATCACGCACCTTTACCAGCTTATCATACAGGGTATCCAGCTCTTCCCTGTGGCTATCAAAGAATTGGGCATCCGCCTCATAAGCCGCTTTACGGACTGCCCGGTCGGGATCCTGCTTATAGGGCCCCAGGAGCGGCAGCGGTATGGTCTTACCATCAAATTCTACAGTCGCGGAGGCATACAGGTTCTGATACTCGGAGACAAGCTTGTTTTCTTCCTGCATCAGCTCCACAATGGCGGGAGAAAAGCTGCGGGCGGCAATTTCCAGGTTCTTGAACATCAGGGCGCCATAGTGCTTTTCCAGCTCCGCCCGGTAGGGCGATTCCAACAGGGCAGTATTCACCTGATGGGTCAGTTCCTGCAACTTGGGGCCAATCTCATCCATGTAGTCGTTTTCGGCATTATAGAACTCATCTTTGGTGTTGATGGTATGACGAATGTAGGCGATCTGCTGCATGGTCCCGGCCGTCTGCATCATCTTTTCATAGGCATCATAGGCCGCTATCTGCCCGGCTGCATTGGGAGCGGCTTTCATGGCTTCCAGCGTCTGGGTGGTTGCAGCGGCCAGCGCTTCCATATCCGGGCGGCTGTATGGCATCTCACTAAACTTCATATTGGCACTTCCTTTCGGTATTTTATGCAAAAGACTACTCTCCTATTATTCCACACTCCCATCCGCTTTGCAAGTCCTTTCCTTCGCGCAAGAACAAATGTTTCACGTGAAACATTTTCCCGGGAAAAGAAAACACACCCACATGGGTATTGGCCCAAAGGGTGTGCGTTTTATCTCTGCGATCTACGGCCTAATCCATTATAGATTTGGCCAGAAGGTAGTTCTGCTGAATACTTTCCAGCTGGATACGGGAGGAATAGCCATCCGTTCGCCGGTCTATCTCAGCATTGGCGGCCGGGTGATAATAACGGCCTTCTTCCTCCGCTTGTTTACCGGCTTTTATAGCATCCATCAGGATGCTTCGATCCTGCACCCGTTCCTTTTCCGGGATGGGATTTAAGATCAAAAGCCCTCCATTTGCAGTAAGGCGACGAACGGCAGCTTCATTATTGCAGGAAGAAAGCGGAAGTTCCAAAGCTACCGGCTCCCCACAAAAGAGGTACCCGGTGCAGGGTTCCCCGGCCGTATGGACACCGTGCTGGCGCAGCCAATCCAGTGTAGCAGGACGATCCAGCATATCCTTGGGCGAGGTGGAGATGAGCGCCACAGGGATATTCATCAGGGCGGGCAGATCCGGACAAAGCTCCTCCCCACGCAGATCGCCAATACCGCCCATACCACAGGTGATCGCTACCGGAATATCCAGCTTACGGCACGCAGCCATGGTACCGCTTGCGGTCAAAGCGCCGCTGGCACCGGTTTGCAGCGCTTTCTCCAGATGGTCGCAATCAATGCGGATGCGTTCTTCGGACCGCTCCCGGAAAGGCAAGTACTCCCCGATGAGGCCAAGCTTCAGCTCGCCCCTATCTACCCAAGCTAATACTGCATCGGGACAATGCCAGCTTTGGGCCAGTTCTTCACTGGTGATGGAGCGCAGGCCGTGGGTCAAAAGGGCTGTTTCTACCAGACAATTCATGTTCTCATCTCCTGTATCAATAGAATGGAAATCCTGCATGGGATCAAACATTACCGCAGAGGATAATGGTAAGGCGCTTCTACGCCGCCAGCGTTGGTTTTCTCTGTCGTAAAGCGGTACTGCCCACCCCTCCATAGCGGAGGAGCAGGCAGCCCCCATAGGGCAATTCATCCTGTTATTTTATACAACTTACGCCCAATTGTCCAGCTCAGCCACATTCTCCTTGGTAACCAGGGTTAGAGGCAGATAGATGGGCTCGGCGTACTCCTTACCCTGCGCGATAGCGACAGCGAGCTTCAGGGCCGCTTCGGTGTATTTCACGCTGGAATAGGACATGGTACCGGTCATGGTACCGGCTTTCAGCGCCTCGCGGGCATCGGCGGTAAAGTCTACACCGTAAACCAGCACATCGGTACGGCCTTCGGCGGTCAGGGCTTCCACAGCAGCCAGTGCCATCACATCATTGCAGGCAAAGATGCCCTTCAGATCGGGATGGGCGGTGAGGATGTCCTTGGTGGTATCATAGGCCTTGGTAGCATCCCAATCGCAGGGAATGGAAGCAACCAGTTCGATATTCTCGGTAGCTTCAAACACAGCGGTAGCACCTGCAGTGCGTCCTTCGGACTGGCCAGCACCGGCAAGGCCCTGCAGAATAGCAACTTCACCGCCCTCCGGCAAACGGGAGATCATATCATTGGCTACGATCTTGCCCTGGTCGCTGAACTGAACGGTAATCTTGCCATCCAGGTGTCCGCCAGCTTCCGCAAGAGCCGCGGTATCCACGCCGGGGCCCAGGTTGATGACCTTGATGCCCTTCTCATTACACTTTACAATGCCGGGGATCAGATTGGTGCCATCGATGGGAGAAACGATGATGACATCGTAATCCATATCAGCCATGGTCATCAGAACATCCAGCTGGCTCTGGGTATCACCCTCGGTGGTGCCGGTCTGAACATCGAGTTTCTCAGCAGCGGCTTCGTAGCAGGCCTTCATATTGGCCCAGAACTGATTGGTGAGAGAGATGATGACAGCACCAATCTTCTCACCATTGGGGGCAGGGGTCTCACCCAGCTGCTCTGCCATAGAGGCATCAAAGGCTGCGTAGAGCTCATCAACTACCGTGGTATCCACAGTGGGTTCGGGAGCCGGATCGGGTTCAGGGGTGGGCTGGGGGTCATTGCCGCAGGCCACCATGGCCAGCAGCATCATGGCCGCCAACAGCAAGGCTACAAATTTCTTCATTTCTTTTTCCTCCATTTGGTTTTATTTATCTACAAGGGAATCATCCCTTATAGAACAGCTTAATAAAAAACTTAGTGCAGACTGCGGCGGCGTTCTCTTATTTCTGCCGTGACAACCGCGCACAGCAGGATGGCGCCGGTGATAAACTGCTGATAATAGGACGATAC
>CALERQ010000088.1 GCA_937907305.1 uncultured Clostridia bacterium
CTCCCCATGCGCGTCGCGTTCTATACCCTTGGCTGCAAGGTCAACCAATACGAGACTGAGGTGCTTTCGGCCCGCTTTGCCGCCGAAGGCTTTGATGTCGTCCCCGGACATGCCCCCGGCTGCGATGTCTATGTGGTGGGCAGCTGCACCGTCACCGCCGAAGGCGACCGCAAAACCCGCCAGGCCGTCCGCCGCTTCCGGCGGGAAAATCCCGGCGCCATCGTGGTGCTCACCGGCTGTTACCCGCAGGCGTTCCCACAGGAGGCTGCCGCCGTCACGGAGGCCGATATCGTCACCGGCGCCCTGGGCCGCGCCGCCCTGCCGCAGATGGTCAAAGCTTTCGCACTCGATCACCAGCGTGTCGTCAGCATCCCAAAGCACGAAAAAGGGGAGGACTTTGAGGCCTGCTCCGCCGCCGATTTTGGCGTGCGCACCCGCGCCTTCCTCAAAATTCAGGATGGCTGCGATAACTGGTGCAGCTACTGCATCATTCCCGCCGCGCGCGGGCCGGTGCGCAGCAAGCCCATGCCGGAGCTGCAAAGCGAGCTTCTCACCCTGGCGCGGAACGGCTACCGCGAGGTCGTCCTCACCGGCATCAATCTCTCCAATTACGGCCGGGAATGGGGCCTGCACCTCTCCGATGCCGTCTTAGCGGCCGCCGCCACCCCCGGTGTTGAGCGGGTCCGTCTCGGCTCCATCGAGCCGGACCTCCTCACCCCGCAGGAAATTTACCGCCTGGCGGAAGGCTGCGAGGGCAAGCTCTGCCCACAGTTCCACCTTTCGCTGCAAAGCGGCTGCGATGCCACCCTGCGCCGCATGAACCGCCACTACGATACCGTCCAGTACCGTGCCGTGGCCGAAGCGGTGCGAAAGGCCTTCCCCGGAGCCGCCCTCACCACCGATATGATGGTCGGCTTTGCCGGCGAGACCGAAGCGGATCACCAGGAGTCTTTGCAATTTGCCCGGGAGATCGGCTTCGCCAAAATTCACGCCTTTGCGTACAGCCAGCGCCCCGGCACCCGCGCCGCCGCTATGTCGGATCAGGTGCCGCAGGCGGAGAAAAGGCGCCGCTGCGCCGAGCTCATCGCCGTGGCCGCCGAGCTGCGGAAAGCCGCCCTCACCGCCATGCTGGGACAGACCCATCCGGTGCTGTTCGAAAGCCGCGGGCAGCAGGGCTGCACCGGCTACACCCCCAATTACACCCCCGTCACCGTCTTCGATCCCGCCATCCACCCCGGCGAGATCCGCCCGGTGCTGCTCACCGCCATCGCCCCCGATGCCGACGGCTGCGAGGGAATTTTAGTTTGATAAAGGTCGTGATGATGTGAAAGACTTTTTTAATTCCATTGACCCCACACAACTTTGGGTCATCATCGCCCTTTTCGTTGGAATAGTCATAATTGTTTTATGTCTTTGCATAGAAAGCAAACGCCGCAAAGAACGGGAAGCCCGCTACCGTTGCCTTATTGAACACAACAGTCCCCGTTATTTGGCATTGCTTGAACTCAATAAAAAGTTTGATTTTTCTCTTCCCTTTACAGATTCCTACACCTACTATATACGCGCCAAATCGAAAGCGCAGTTTGACCACTACAACTTTGACCGGTTTGTGGAAGAAAAAATTGAAGCAGGGCCTGACGCCTGTTTGCAGTATATCCAAACTCTCTCTGCCTACCAAAAGAAGTATACCGAATACAAAGATGCCTTATTAACACTTCCTCCCCCTGCCTCCGAAAAAGATGCCACTAGGAGCGAAATCCCCTACAAGTTTTATAAAGCCGCTGAAGCTGAATTAGTTTCCAAAGCAACTCAGCCCTTTATCAATCATCAGTTGGTCTGCCAATGTAGCTATATCAGTCCAAAAGGGCGAACATCTCTCCAGCGCCAACAGGCATACTCTCTCAATGATGTTGTTCGGCATTACAACATCGTTATGCGTAGGCTGGAAGAGAAAAACACCAAGGAAGGTCAGCGAAAAGCCATGACCAACTCCATGCGTTATGACATCATGAAGCGGGACAATTTCCGTTGTGTCCTCTGCGGTCGTTCCAGCGCCGACGGCGCCGTTCTTCATGTTGACCACATTGTTCCAGTAGCCAAGGGCGGAAAGTCGGTTTCCGAGAACCTCCGCACCCTTTGCCAAGAATGCAATTCCGGTAAGCGTGATAAATACGATCCCGACGGGATCAACTAACCTGCGAAAGGAGCCCCCATGACTCTTCTCTACCTCATCACTGCCATCTTCACCATGCTGTCGCTGGTGCTCAGCGTCCGCCGGGTGCCCCGTGCCGTCACCGTGCTGCAGGCGGTCGCCTTCGCCTGCGCCGTTGCCCTGTTCATCCATTACCTCGCTAAATAATAAAGGAGTCCCCCATGCTGTTCCGTCCCGCCACCGAATCTGATTTAGACGCCGTCGAGCGCCACTATACCGAGCTGCTCACCCATGAGGCCGAAACCGGCCGCAGCACCACCAATTGGTCCCTGGGGGTCTACCCCACCCGGAAAACCGCCGCCGCGGCCCTGGCCGCCGACACCCTGTGGGTGCTGGAACGGGAGGGCGAACCCGTCGCCAGCGTCATCCTCAATCACCACCAGGATGATTTCTATGCCGCCATTGGCTGGCAGTACCCCGCCCCGCCGGAAAAAGTCCTGGTGGTCCATACCCTCTGCATCCCGCCCCGGTATGCCGGGCAGGGACTTGGCCGGGAATGCGTTTCCCGCATCAAGCAGCAGGCCGCCGCCATGGGCTGCGCCGTCATCCGGCTGGATACCTGGGCCGGCAACATTCCCGCCGCCACCCTGTACCAGAAAAACGGTTTTTCCCTTTGCGGGCGCGCCCAGGTCCTTTTTCAGGGCAAAATACCGGAGGAGCTTGTTTTCCTCGAATACCGCTGCCCGCCCAGCACCAATCCCCCGGCGGTCTGCGGCAGCTGAAAATGGGCCCTGACCGCGTCGCGCGCCTTGACAGGCATCAGCCCGCCTTCACCGGGCATAAGCCTGCCTGCGGCCCCCTCCTTGTCATTTTCCCATTTTTATCCGCCGCCCCGCCAATCTCACTTGCTTTGGAGAAAAAACCATGTCCATTCTCATTGATAGCGTCACCCCGCATACCCCCGCCGCCAAAGCTGGCATCCGGGCCGGCGACCGCCTGGTCGCGGTCAACGGCAATCTCATCCACGATGTGCTGGATTACCGCTTTTATATGATCGATACTTCCCTCACCGTCGAGGTGGAACGGGAGGGCAAACCGCTCTCCTTCCACATCAAAAAAGAGGAGTACGACGAGCTGGGGCTGGAATTCACCGATTATCTCATGGATCGCCAGCACCACTGCGCCAATAAATGCGTCTTCTGCTTTGTCGATCAGCTCCCCAAGGGCATGCGCGAAACCCTCTACTTTAAGGATGACGACAGCCGCATGAGCTTCCTGTTCGGCAGCTATGTCACCCTCACCAATATGACCGATGAGGACATCGCCCGCATCATCAAAATGCACATCAGCCCCATCAATATCTCGGTCCACGCCACCAATCCGGACCTGCGGGTGGAGCTGATGAAAAACCCCCGCAGCGGCGAAGTGCTCAAGTATATCCCCCAGCTGGCCGCGCACCACATCCGCATCAATGCCCAGATCGTTATTTGTCCCGGCCTCAATGACGGCGAGGAGCTGCGCCGCAGCCTGTGGGATCTGGGGCAGTACGCCCCGGAGGTACAAAGCATTGCCCTGGTGCCCGTCGGGCTCACCGGCCACCGGGAGGGTCTCTATCCTCTGCGCATGATGACCCCCGAGGAAGCCGCCGACTGCATCCGCATCGCCGATGAATTCGGGGAAGAAATGCTGCGCCGCCACGGCAGCCGCATCGCTTTCTGTGCTGATGAGCTCTACCTCATCGCCGGGCTGCCCCTGCCGGATTACGGCTACTACGAGGACTTTGACCAACTGGGCAATGGCGTCGGCACCACAGCCATGCTGCGGGATGAGTTCGCCTCTGCCCTTTCCATGGAGGACGGCGACGAGGAGGAAAGCCACTTCGCCCTCGCCACCGGCGAAGCCGCCGCGCCCCTCCTGCGGGAGCTTTTGGAAACCGCCCGGGAAAAGTTCCCCCACCGCCAGCTTACCGTCTACGGCGTGCCCAATATCACCTTCGGCGGTGGGGTCAATGTCACCGGCCTCGTCTGCGGCCGGGATATCATCGAATACCTCCGGGATAAACCCCTCTACCAAGGGCTCATCCTCCCGGAGATCATGCTGCGGGACGAAAAGGATAAATTCCTGGATGACTCCACCCCCTACGATGTCGCCGAAGCGCTGCACACCCCGGTCTTTGTCGCCGGCATGGATGGCGCTGATCTCTTAGACGCCCTGCTTGGCCTTACCCCGCCCCTGGCATAGTCTCTGCAAGCCGCAAATTTCGGGCCGCAGGCCAAACCGTCCTCCGGACGGTTTCCGCGGACTGCGTCCGCGGCGGCGGCTCCGCCGCCGGGCCTGCGGCCCGCCCCCCCCCCCCCCCCCCCCCCCCCCCCCCCCCCCGCTCCCCTGCCCCCTCTCTCCCCCGCACCCCATCAAACCACCCAAGGAGGATTCCCCCATGATCCGTTTTGCCACCATCGGCTCCGGCCAAATCGTCGAAGACTTCCTCACCGAAGCCAAAAAGCACCCCGATTTTACACTCACCGCCGTCTATTCCCGTACCGCGGAGCGTGCCGCCGAGTTCGCCGCCCAGTGGGGCGCCGCCCTCACCTTCACCGACTTAAACCAGCTGGCCGCCTGCGGCGAGGTCGATGCCGTCTATATCGCCAGTCCCAATCTCTGCCACGCCGAACAGGCCATCACCCTGATGAAGGCCGGCAAGCACATCCTGTGCGAAAAGCCCATGGCCACCACCTACATCGATTGCGACGGCATGGTGCTGCAGGCGCACAATAGCCATGTCATCCTGCTGGAGGGCATGCGCACCCTGTTTTCCCCCGGCTTCGCCCGGCTGCACCAGCTCATCCCGGAGATCGGCACCCTGCGCCGCATCACCGCGGGCTACTGTCAGTATTCCAGCCGGTACGATAGCTACCTTTCCGGCGGCCGCCCCAATGCCTTCGATCCCCGCCTCAATAACGCCGCCGTCGCCGATCTCGGTGTCTACTGCATCGCCCCCACCATCGCCATGGCCGGCGAGCCCCAAAAGGTCCTCTCCTGCTGCAATAAGATCGGTGAGTTCGAGGCCCAGGGCGGCGCGCTGGCCCAGTACCCCACCTTCCTGGCCGATTGGCGCTGGAGTAAAATAGCCGATAGCCCCCTCCCCTCCGCCATCGAGGGCGAAAAGGGCGCCATCCTCATCGGTAAATGGGATACCATGTCCCCCCTCACCCTGTGCCTGCGCGGCCAGGAGCCAAAGCCCATCCCCATCGAGGATGAAACCTCCCCCCTCTACGCCGAGCTGGATGCCTTCATCAGCATGATCAAGCGCCGCGGCGGCAATGAGGGCTACCTCTCCATCTCGCTGGCCACCTGCCGCGTGCTGGATGAGATCGCCAAGCAGAATAAGATCACCTTCCGCCAAACCTGCTGGAACATGGTCGTCCACCGGGATGAATAAGTAAAACTCGTAAAAAATTAAGAGAGTATCCCATCACGGCGATACTCTCTTTTATTTCGCTCTAATATCCTCTATCAGCAGCTGCAAATGCCCCACCGCGCCAGGAGGAAGCCCGCTAACATCCAGTGTCTTTCGCCCATCCAGCCCCAACAGATAATCGGTCGAAACGCCCAGCGTCAGCGCCAGCTTCACCAGCATCTCGATGGAAGGCTGAATGTTATCGTTTTCCCAGTTGGAAACGCTTTGCTTGGTCACCCCCAGCAGCCCGGCCAGTTCCACCTGGCTCATCCCCCGGGCCTGCCGCACCTCCCGTATCCGCTGGTTCAGCACATCAACCACCTCCATCGCCAAATATCTCGATACTATTGTATTATATTTATTGACAATATAAAAATACTATGGTATTGTAATATTGTACTATCGGAAAGGAGCGTCGCATTATGGAAGGAAGCAAATTAGTTCAAGATATATTGGAGCTTATGGTAAAATGGGTGCGGTATGGAAACTTTCTGGAAGGAGAAAAGGAATATTGTCCCTTTGATCTTCTCAATTGTGTCATAGTTTCGCCTTCGGAGATGGGAAAAAAGCTAAGAATTGAAGTAACGATATCTAATGATAATGGTGTGTTTCGTTTCCCTCCCTGCAACAGCGATTATAATAATTTCTGCAAAACATTAAATGATTACGGTATTCTTATTGATGGCAATAAGAAGATTTATTGGTCAATTAATCTGTCCCCCATAAATCGCAAGAAGCAGCTGAAGTTTCTTAAAACACTAGTTGCAGAAGTATCAAGAAGATACCGTGATGTTAATATTTATAACTATATAAATTAAAGGAGGCCCCCATGGCTGATAACTACTGCAAATGCATCAAATGTAAGTACATAGACCCCACCGAGCGGGATAAAGGCTACAAATGGTACTGTACCGAATATAGAACCTACGAGGACCCCGAAAAAATCCGGGAATGCAACCGCTACAAAGAAGCCTGATTGCAAAATCACACAACATAAAACACCCCCGAAAGCATCTGCCTTCGGGGGTGTGCGCGTTTTTTGGCTTATTCCTCTACCTTGATGACCTCTACGCCCTTGTAGTAGCCGCAGGCGGGGCATACGCGGTGGGGCAGCTTAAAGGAGCCGCACTGGGTGCAGCGGCACATAGCGGGAGCGTCCAGCTTCCACACATTGCTGCGTCTTTTATTCTTTCTTGCTTTCGAGCTTTTTCTCTTCGGTACTGCCATCTTATTTTCCTCCTACGATTATTTCATTTTGTTTTTGTCAAGTCTCAGTTTTCCAGCAGCCTGCGCAGTACATCCATCCGGGGGTCGCCGCTGTCCTCACGGCAGCCGCACGGGCCCTCGTTCAGGTTCTTGCCGCAGGTCGGGCACAGCCCCCTGCAGTCTTCCCGGCACAGGTAGCGCTGCGGCAGCTCCGGCAGGATGTCGTTGGTAGCAAGCTCCTCGAGCTCTACGCATCCATTCTCGGCCACCAAAAAGGTCTCGTCGTCCTCCCCGTTCACCTCCCGCACCACAGTGTGGCTCACGGTTCGGTCTACGGGCAGCTCCAGCGGGGCCAGGCAGCGGTCGCACAGCACATGCAGCGTAAACCGGTAGGTGCAATCGAGTGTAACTACACCGGCTCGGTTCACCGCCTTGGCGGTCACATTTACAGGCGCCGTAAATAGGGGCCGGCCTGCGTGTTTTACGGTTGTCAGGTCCACATCCGCCGTTACCACATCGGCTTCTCCCGGCAGTTCCAGTACACGGTTCAGGTCCAGCTTCACGGTGCCTCTCTCCTTTTCTTCGGGGAGATCCCCGCTGCGTTTAGGGGTCGCCGTCTTTAGGGGGAAAAGGGCGCACTGCCCCCTCCCTTGGACGGACACAAAAATATTATAGGGACTTCGCTCCCCCTTGTCAAGCCTTGGTTTGCATTTTCCCCCGGATTTCCGCGCTTTTTTGCATCAGCGGCACCCCCGGCGGCCATACTTTTGTCAGCTGGGCCACCCGGTGCCGCAGCCGGGCGGCCCGCAGGGCCGGCGGCGTTCCGCCGCCGTGGCGGCCTCCGGCCGCCCAAAGCCGCCCGCTCCGCGGCCGGCTTGCCCTGCGGGCCGCCTCTCCCTTCTCCCCCGCCCCCGGTTCTCACTTTCCCTCTTCCCTTACAGCGCTCCCACCGCAAAGGCCCAAAACTCCCCGCATCAAAACCCGCTTAAGCTGCGCCATCCCACCGCCCTGTCCCGCCGGATTTCCTCCCCCTCTTTTCACAAAAGCAGCATCCCACCGCCTTCATCTCCTCTCTCCGCTTTAGGCGACCACTCCCAGCCGGGAAAACGCCCATTCCTCCGCAAAAGGCCATCCGCTCCCATCTTCTTGTTCCTCTTCGGAAAGTCATTTCTATGCTAAACAGCCCCACGAAAGCTATTTCCGTCGCCCACCTATTCCGCCCCCGCAATCTGCGCCCTCTTCGAATGGTCACGCTTATCCCAAAAACCGCCCTCATTTTCCCTCTCCATCTCAAAAATCCTGTGCCAAAATGTCCTATCAAAGCCCCGCTTCCCACTACTCACCCATCCCACCCCGGAGGTGTTTCATGAACCATTCCCATTCCCGCTCCGCCGATTTTTGGCGCACCTTTACCCTCTCGCTGGCCGCGGCCGGCCTTCTTTTCGGATTGGGCTGGCTGCTCATCAGCCACAACAATCCCCAGGAGGGCCCCCTGCCCGAATCTCCCCTCCTGCCGGATGAAAGCTCCAAGCTCACCGTGCTGGCCCTCGGCGTCAGCGATGAAAATGAACTCTCCCTGTGCGCCCTGCTCTCCTTCCAGCCGGATCTCATCGCCATTCAGGTGGCTGCCCTCCCGCCCCAAACCGTCTGGCAGACCGAGGCCGGAGAGGGCACCCTCTCGGCGGCCTGGCAGCAGGGCGGCGCCGACTATCTGCGGTCGGTCCTCTCCCAGTGGCTGGGCATCTCCATCCACCGCGCCATCAGCCAGAACCGCCAGCAGCTCTCCGCCGTCATGGAACAATTCGGCCCCCTGCCCTATACCCTTCCCCTCTCCCTGGCGGAGGACGCTCCCGGCAGCCGCATCCTGTTCCCGGCCGGGCGCTACTACCTGGATGGCGAAGCCCTGGCCGATCTCATCACCCTGCCCCTGCCCGCGAACCCCGCCCGGCAAAGCGACCGCTCCGCCGAATTGATCAAGGCCCTGGTCCGGCGGCATCTCCCGGCCGTACTAAGCGAAAGCGGCGAAGAACTGGTGACCCAGCTCCTCACCCACAGCCACAGCGACCTGACCCTGCTGGACTACCTGGAGCGCCGTACCGCCCTTGGCACCCTGGCCCGCCGGGAGGAGATCCCCATTTACTGCGTGTACCTGGATGGCACGGCCGGGCAGGCCGGCTACTACCTCTCGGAGGTTTCTCTCACCTGCCTGCGCGCGGCCTTCCCCGCAGGATAAATTCCGCCCGCCGGCGGGGACCCTCCTCGGCAAATCGCAGTCCCGCACCCGCGCACCGCGACCCCCTTTATCCCAAATTTCATCTCGCCTGTCGGCGGAGCGGAGCCTTTTGCAAAGGCATAGTTAGCACCGCTCGCTGCGGAGGCGTTTCTGCAAGAATAACTATTTCGTTTTCAAGGTACAGTTTTCCAAGCCCCCGACACTTTTGGAGGCGCGAGGGCGGCAGCAAATCCTCCCGTTTTATTTTGGAGGGGGTGCCGCCTGGTATATGAAAATCGTTAACGATAAAAGGTCCTTTCACTAATACGGCAAAATGGACCCTTTTTTGCATGTGAAAGGTTAATATTTCACTTTTTTTAATGGAAAGTTTA
>CALERQ010000089.1 GCA_937907305.1 uncultured Clostridia bacterium
GGGGCGCTGCCGCCATAGTGACCCAAAAGAAGTTGGGACTGCCCCGGGAATATACCGTTCCGGATACCCGCGCGGCTCTGGCCAGGCTGTGCGCCCGCTACTGGGGCGAGCCGGCCAGGGAACTGCGGCTCATCGGCATTACCGGCACCAACGGCAAGACTACCACCGCCCACCTGCTGTGCCACCTGCTGCGAAGCGCTGGGATCAAGACGGGGCGCATCGGGACAGACGGAATAGTGTGGGGAGAGAAAACACGGCCCAATCCCTATACCACCCCGCCGCCCACCGAGCTGCATCGCATCCTACACCAGATGGCGGTGGACGGTATCACCACAGTGGTGATGGAGGTAAGCAGCCAGGCGCTGGAGCAGCAGCGGGTGGAAGGGATCACCTTCACGGCCGCCGTGTTTACCAATCTTTCGCCCGAGCATTTGGATTATCATGGGGATATGGAGCGGTACTTTGCCGAAAAGTCAAAGCTGTTTGCGCAGTGCTGCCGCCAAGTCAAGGCTTTTCGGCCAGTGCCGCTGCGCGGTCATCAATACCGCCGACCCCTATGGCCGTCGTTTGTTGGACCGGGCCAATGTGCCGATCTCCGGTTACCACCTGCCATGGCAATACCGCTGCGAACCGGGCCGGAGCATTCTTCCGTGGCGTGGCGGGCAGCTTATCGTCCCTTTGACGGGAGAAGTCTTTCTCCCCGATGCGCTGGCTGCGGCGGAAACGGCGCTGGTGCTGGGGCTTACTCCACGGCAGGTGATGGCGGCGATGCCGCAGTGTCCACCCGTACCGGGCAGAGCCGAACTGCTGTGGCAAGGTATGGGGAGAGCCATCCTGCGGGACTATGCCCACACCCCCGATGCGCTGGAGCGCATCCTGCGCAGCCTGCGGCGGGTGCACAGGGGTCGGCTGCTGTTACTCTTTGGCTGCGGCGGCGACCGTGACCGCCAAAAGCGCCCGCTGATGGCGAAAGCCGCGGCCCGCTGGGCAGATGGCATCATCATTACCGATGACAATCCCCGGAATGAAGCGGCGGAGGCGATCCGACGGGAGATCACAGCTGGGCTGCCGAAAAACGCCCGCTGGCGGGAAGTGCCCGGCCGGCGGCAGGCCATAGAGCAGACCATTGCCATGATGCGGCAGGGCGATCTGCTGCTTTTGGCGGGGAAGGGCCACGAGGATTACCAGATCATACAGAATAAAACGATTCCCTTTGATGAAAAGGAGATCGTGACCGAGATACTAAAAAGCGGGAGGATCCCATGGAAAAACTGTCACTGCGAGAAATAGCCGCCCGGCTGGGCTGCCCCCAGCCTCCGGAGGGAGAGATCACCCGAGTGATCACCGATAGCCGGGAAGCCGGTTCCGGGGCGCTGTTCATTGCACTGCCCGGTGAACGGGTGGATGGCCATGACTATATCAACCGGGCGCTGGCAGCGGGAGCTGAAGCGGTAGTGGCCGAGCATGACGGTGACTATACCCCGGCGGAGAAGGTGCTGCGGGTAAAAAGCAGCCTGCGGGCGCTGCTTGAGATTTCCGCGCTGTACCGGGCCAAAATGCCGGCCCAGGTGATAGGAATTACCGGCAGCGTGGGTAAAACCACCACCAAGGAGATGGTAGCGGCAGTGATGGCCTCCTCCTTCCGTATCATCAAAACCGAAGGCAACCAGAATAATGAGATCGGCGCGCCTAAAACGCTGATGAGCATTACCCACGAAACCGAGGTAGCGGTGGTGGAAATGGGCATGAGCGCTCCGAATGAGATCAAGGACCTGTGCTATGCCGCAAAGCCTATGATGGGCATTATCACCAATATCGGCGTTTCTCACATTGAGCATCTGGGCAGCCGGGAAAATATCCTGAAAGCCAAGCTGGAGCTGGCCGATGCCCTTCCGGATGGTGCCACACTACTGCTGTGCGATGATAATGACCTGCTGCAAACCGTTGATATCCCCCGCCTCCATGTAGTGCGCTATGGCCTGAACAGCCCGCGGGCGGAGATCAAGGCGACCATAGTGAGCGCCACACCGCTTTCTACCAACTTCATGCTGCACGCTGAGGGCCAGAGCTGGCGTGCCACCATTCCAGGCACCGGGGAGCACCTGGTACTGAATGCCTTGGCGGCATTCGGTGCGGGGCGGGCTATGGGTATTCCGGCCGAAACGGCCATAGAGGCTCTAAAGAACTATACCCCCAGCGGCCAGCGCCAAAAGGTGGTGGAACATGAGGGCGTTACCATGGTGGAGGACTGCTACAACGCCAGCCCCGATTCCATGCGGGCGGCCATTAAGACGCTGGGGCATTTCCCCTGTGACGGCCGTCGCATCTTTGTAGCGGCAGATATGCTGGAGCTGGGCGATATCGCTGAGGAAAGCCACAGGGAGATCGGTACCCTGTGCGCCAAAGAGGGGATCGACCTGCTATTGACCTGGGGCCCCCTGGCGGAATATGCCGCCAGGGCCGCTAAAGCTGCCGGGATGGAAGCCCATCACTTTGAGGAAAAGGAAGCGCTGACCAAATACCTGACCGCCACGGCGCACCGGGGCGATGTGATATGGTGCAAGGCCAGCCACGGCATGGTACTGGAAGAGGTCATCGCCGCATTTTACCGGGATTACCACGCATAATATAACAGAACAGAAAAGGGAAGTGCATCATGAATATTACCGCTGTCATCGTGGCCGTACTGCTGGCCAGTGTTATCACCGCTGTGGGGGGCTTTTGGCTGCTGCCCATGCTGCGCCGTCTGCACTTTGGGCAGACCATCTTAGAGATCGGCCCCAAATGGCACCAGGGCAAGCAGGGAACCCCCACCATGGGCGGCCTTATGTTTATCATCGGCATTCCCATTGCGGTGGTGGTAGCCTATCTGTTCATGCATGGTTCCACTGTGGGCGATCCCATGTCGGCCATTATGCGGGCTCGGATGTTCTACGGCCTGGTGCTGGCGCTGCTGTTTGGGGCCATCGGCTTTTTGGATGACTACCTGAAGGTCGTAAAAAAGCAGAATGAGGGCCTGACAGAAAAGCAGAAGATGGCGTTGCAGATCCTTTTCGGCGCGGTGTACCTGCTGCTTCTGCACATCAGCGGCACGCAGTCCACCATGGTAACCATTCCCTATATCGGCACCTACGATTTTGGGGTATTCTATTATGTGTTTGCCATGTTTGCCATCATTGCCCTTTCCAATGCCGTCAACTTTACCGATGGCCTGGATGGCCTGCTTTCTTCCGTGACGCTGGTGCTGTCCATTGGCTATCTCATCTTCTGCTACCTGCTGGGCATGGGAGAAATGGGCATCATGGCGGGCGCCTTGGGCGGCGGCTGCATTGGCTTCCTGTTCTGGAACCACTACCCCGCCAAGGTATTTATGGGCGATACCGGCTCCTTGTTTATGAGCGGTATGGTCATCGCGCTGGCATTCGGCACGGGGTTGCCCTTCTTTGTGGTGCTGTTCGGCATCATTTATGTCATCGAGATCGGTTCGGTGGTGCTGCAGCGGTGCTACTTTAAGTTGACCCATGGCAAGCGCATTTTTAAGATGAGTCCCATCCACCATCACTTTGAGATGAGCGGTTACACCGAAAAGCAGATCGTGGTGATGTTTGCCGTCATTACCGCCATCGGCAGCGCGCTGGGGATTCTGGCGCTCCGGTTTATCTGATGATTTAATTTAGAAAGCAACGGAAAGGAGGCGGAAAGCCATGGCCAGCGCAAAGCGCAGAACAGCACATTCAAAACCACAGGAAGGCTTCTTCCGCCGCCTGTTCCCCCGATACGAGAATACCAGTGTGGACCTTACCTTCCTGGTAATGGTCATTCTGCTGCTGGTATTCGGGCTGGTGATGATGTTTAGCGCCAGCTATGCCCAGGGCTATTACCGTGAGGACAACAGCTACCACTACATTGTACGGCAGCTGGTGTGGGCCGTCGTGGGCCTCGCGGCCATGTTTGTTTTTTCCCGCATGGATTACCATGTGTGGCGCAAGCTGGCCTGGCCGCTGTTCCCGGTGGTCACCGCCATGCTTATCTTGTGCTACTTCATGCCGCCGGTCAATGACGCCCACCGCTGGATTTTTATCGGCGGTTTCCAGTTCCAGCCCTCGGAGTTGGCCAAATTCTCGCTGGTTCTGCTGTTTTCCCATCTTCTTGTTTCCAATGAGAAAAAGCTGGGGCGGTTCCGCTACGGCATTTTCCCCTTTGCGGTGGTATTGGGCGTTTATGCCGGCCTTATCGTAAAGGAACCCCACCTTTCCGCCACCATTCTGCTGGTAGTGATGGGCGGCATCATGCTGGTGGTGGGCGGTCTGCCCATGAAGTGGATCGCCGCTGCGGGCGGTTTGGCCGCCGCGGGCGTGGCAGCCATTATGCTGGTGCCCTCGCTGCACGAGCGTGCCATGGAGCGTATCACCATCTGGCAGGACCCGGCCTCTGATCCTTTGGGCACCGGCTACCAGATCCTGCAATCGCTGTACGCCATCGGTTCCGGCGGCCTGATGGGCTCCGGCATCGGCAACTCCCGGCAGAAGTACCTCTTCCTGCCGGAACCGCAGAATGACTATGTGTTTTCGGTCGTCTGTGAGGAGCTGGGCTTTATTGGGGCTCTGGTGGTCATTGTGCTGTTCGCCCTATTCATCTGGCGGGGCTTTACCATTGTTATTAAGGCCCGTGATCGCTTTGGCGCTATGCTGGTCACCGGTTTCATTGCCCAGGTGGGCGTACAGGCGATCCTAAACATGGCGGTCGTCACCAATACCATCCCCTCCACCGGCATCAGTCTGCCGTTCTTTTCCTACGGCGGCACGGCACTGGCCATTCTGCTGGGAGAAATGGGCATTGTGCTTTCGGTCTCCCGCCAAACGACAGTAGAAAAGGAGTAACATCCATATGAAAGTTCTGTTTGCCTGCGGCGGTACCGCCGGCCATATCAATCCCGCGCTGGCGGTGGCCACCGAGCTGTGCCGCCGGGTGCCGGATTGCGAGATCCTTTTTGTAGGCAACCCCGATGGCATGGAGGCGACCCTGGTGCCGCGGGCGGGCTTTCGCTTTGCCCCCTATCGCTCCATGGGCATCCAGCGCCGTTTTAGCTGGAATAACATCAAATATAACGCGAAAAGCGTATGTCTGCTGATAACGGCCCGCAGCCGTGCCAAAAAGATTTTACGGGATTTTGCCCCCGATGTGGTGATGGGCACTGGCAGCTATATTTCGGCCCCCATTCTGCTGGCTGCGGCGGCGCTGCGCATCCCCTGCATGACCCACGAGGCCAATGCTCTGCCCGGTGTTTCCAACCGCATGGTGGCGCAGAAGGTGGATAAATTCCTGCTGGCGGTGCCGGAAGCGGAAAAGCACCTGCCGCAGCGTTCCGATTACATCGTTACCGGCAATCCTGTCCGCCCTGAGATCCTTGCGGCCGACCGGGCTGCTGCCCGCGCCCGTTTAGGGGTCCGCCCCGGGCAGCTGTGTCTGCTGTCCTTTGGCGGCAGCCTGGGGGCGCAGACCATCAATGAAGCCGTAGCGGCGCTGATGGCCTGGCATGTGCCGGAGGGGAAGCTGCACCACATCCACGCCACCGGTCAGTACGGGGTGGAGCTGCTGCCCCGGCTGCTGCGGGAAAAGGGCGTCGCCTATGAGAATAACCCCAACCTGGATATCCGGGAATACATACATGATATGCCCGATTGCCTGGCCGCGGCCGATTTGGTGATAGCCAGGGCCGGTGCCATAACGCTGGCGGAGCTGACCGCGGTGGGGCGGGCCTCGGTGCTCATTCCTTCCCCCAATGTGGCGGAAAACCACCAGTACCACAATGCCATGGTGCTGGCCAATCATAAGGCTGCCGTGGTCATTGAGGAAAAAGATCTGACCGGCGAAAAGCTGGTGGCGGCTGTAAAGGAAATGACTGCTGATCCCGAAAAGCTGCGGGAGATCGGCCTGGCGGCCAAGGCACTGGGCGTCCCCAATGCCTGCGACCATATCACCGATGAACTGCTGGATCTTTACAAAACCCACAGAAAATAAGCTGTAAGGCCTGTTTTTTCACCCCGTTTTTCGCATTGGCATAGAATACCCCCGAGAGCCCAAGGGCAAATACAGGGGGGAGCGATGCCGTTTATGCGCGGATTGCGGATCGTAGGAGGAAACAGACTAAGCGGGACCATAGCGGCGCACGGCGCCAAAAACGCGGTGCTGCCCATTCTGGCGGCTACCGTGCTGTGCAGCCGCTCAGAGATTAAAAACTGCCCTGACCTCAGCGATGTGGCGGTGAGCTGCCATATCCTGCGGCACCTGGGCTTTGCGGTGGAACGGGCAGGGGATACCCTGACCGTTACCCGGGAGGATACCGGCTGCCGGGATGTCCCGCCGGAATGGATGCGGGCCATGCGGTCCTCTATTCTGTTCCTGGGCGGGATGCTGGCCCGCTGTGGGAGCGTGACCCTGTGTCCGCCCGGTGGGTGTGCCCTGGGCGGCCGCCCCATCGATCTGCACCTTTCCGCCCTGCGGCAGATGGGTGCGGTCATTACCGAGGAGGGCGATACCCTGCGCTGCACCGCTCCCGGCGGTCTGCACGGTGCTGCGGTGCGCTTGCCTTATCCCAGTGTGGGTGCCACCGAAAACCTGCTCATCGCGGCGGCGGGAACGCCTGCCGAAACCAAAATCACCGGCGCTGCCGCCGAACCGGAGATCACCGATCTGATGGCCTATCTGCGGGCCTGCGGCGCCTTGATAGAATCCCGGCCTGATGGCGCCATCCTGGTGCAGGGCAGGGAAGCGTTAACCGGCTGCTGCCACACCATCCTCCCGGATCGTATCGAGGCGGCGACCTACCTTGCCGCCGCGGCCATTACCGGCGGGAAGGTCACAGTATACGCCAGCCCGGAACACTTGGCGGCGCCCCTGGCGGCGCTGCGGCGCATGGGGTGCCGTATCACCACCGGGGAGCAGAGCATCACCCTTATCGCTCCGGAACGCTTACAGGGGGCCGGCAACATCGTTACGCTGCCGTATCCCGGCTTTCCCACCGATCTGCAAGCCATCTTTATGGCACTGGCCGCCGCGGCGGAGGGCTACACCGCCTTTACCGAAACGGTCTTTCCCCGGCGCTGGGCCCATGTGGAGGAACTGCGCCGCCTGGGCGCGGATATCACGGTGGCCGGCAGTCATGCGGTCATTCGGGGGGCGCCCCTTATCGGGTCAGCGCTCACCTGCACCGACCTGCGCGCTGGAGCCGCTGTGGTACTGGCGGCATTGGCGGCAAGGGGAGAAAGCACTGTTACCGCCATCTCTCACATCGAACGCGGCTATGCCGATTTTGTCCCCACCCTGCGCCATCTGGGTGCGGATATTTGTCTGACGGAAGTATAAACCAAAAGAAGGAGAACCAAAGCCCATGACTGCCAAGCCCACCCGTAAACAGCAGACCCGTCGCCGCCGCCGTGCGGTGTTTATCCTGCTGTTCGCGGCGGTGCTGTGCGGTGTGGGCTTTTACTGCGTCAGCGTGTTTTGCCGGGCCACCCATATAGAAGTGACCGGCAGTACCCGTTATGCCGCTGAGGAGATCATAGAAGCCGCTGCCATAGGGGAGGAGCAGAATCTCTTTACCATCTCCCAAAAGGCCCTGGATGAGCGAATTACCGCCCTGTGCCCCTATATCGAGCGTGTAACGCTGCACCGTCGCCTGCCCGATACTCTGGAATTGGAGCTGCACGAGTTTGATACCATCTATGCCTGCATCGGCAGCATGGGGCGGGTCACCACCCTTTCCGCCGATGGCAAGGTGCTGGAGCAGTGCGCCTCCCTGCCGGAGTATACCTGTCTGCTGCTCGGCGCTGATTTTTCCGGCTACACCGCCGGGGAAAAGCTGCCGGAGGAATGGCAGAAGGCCCTGGCCGGCGTGGATAAAGTACGCGCGGCTCTGCAGGAGGCTGGAATGCTCTCTGAGACTGGGTATATCGAGATCGGGGAGGAGCAGAGCTACAAGGCCATTTATCAGGACCGCATTCAGCTGCGCCTGGGCAGCGAATATGATCTTGCCACCAAGCTGCTCACCGCTCAAAAGATCATCCAGGATGAGCTTTCCGCCGATTTTATCGGATACCTCGATGTTTCGGTCAGCGGGCGGGCCTACACCCGGCAGCTGCCCCTCACCCAGGTGGCGGATGCACAATATCTGGCCATTTTAGGTGGAAAACAGTAGCAGATATACGCCTTTTGGGTTGCATTTTCATGATGTTTCTGTTATGATAGATTAGGAGAAAACTCTAAACAGGAGGCAATAGTGCTGATGATGAATATAGAGCTGGATAACGATTACGAAAAGATGGCTGCGATCAAGGTACTGGGCGTCGGCGGCGGCGGCGGAAATGCCGTCAACCGCATGATACAATCCGGCATGAGCAGCGTGGAATTTATCTCGGTCAATACCGATAATCAGTCCCTGCGTTTTTCCAATGCCTCTTACAAGCTGCACATCGGAGATAAGCTGACCCGCGGGCAGGGCGCCGGCGGCGACCCCATGAAGGGCGAAAAGGCGGCGGAGGAAAGCGAAGATGAGATCACCTCGGTGCTGCGCGGCGCCGATATGGTATACATTACGGCCGGCATGGGCGGCGGCACCGGCACCGGCGCGGCTCCTGTCATTGCCCGCATCGCCCACGATATGGGCATCCTCACCGTCGGTGTGGTCACCAAGCCTTTCTCCTTTGAGGGCAAGCGCCGCATGGATCAGGCGACTGCCGGTATCGAGCGTCTGAAGGAGCATGTGGATGCCCTGCTGGTTATCCCCAATGAGCGGCTGCGCAGTATCTCGCAGGAAAAGATCACTCTGGCCAATGCCTTTGCCAAGGCGGATGAAGTGCTGCTGCAGGCGGTACAGAGCATCTCCGACCTCATCAATATCCCCGGTATCATCAATCTGGACTTTGCCGATGTCACCTCTATCATGAAGGACGCCGGCTATGCCCACATGGGTCTGGGCGCTGCCAGCGGCCCCAATAAGGCCGAGGAAGCTGCCCGCATGGCCATCGCCTCTCCGCTGCTGGAAACCTCTATCAACGGTGCCCGCGGTGTTATTGTCAATTTCCTGGTGCCGCCCGATGTTGACCTCGAGGATATCACCAATGCCTCTCAGATGATCCACGATGCCGCTCACCCGGATGTCAACCTTATCTGGGGCGTTGCCTTCGATGAAAAGCTGGAGGACGAGATCCGTATCGTCGTCATTGCCACCAACTTTGATCATGAATCCGGCTTCCGCATCCCCACTCCCCCGGTGGATACCGAGGTCCCGGAGGATAAGATCACCGAGGTGGAGCCGCAGACCGAGCAGGAGCCAATCAATGATGACCTGGATATCAGCGCCCTCATTGATATGCTCAATCACGATCGGGACAAGCGTTCCTAAGCATTTTGCAGATTCATCCCCCTGTCCACCTTTGGCAGGGGGATTGATTTTACTGGGCAGTCGATTATAATAAAGCTAAAAAAGAGGGGAGCGTGAACCCATGAATGTACTGTTGACCGGCGGGGCCGGCTATATCGGCAGCCACACCGCAGTAGAGCTGCTGAACCGGGGCTGTGATATTGTTATAGCGGATGATTATTCCAACAGCAGCCCCATGGCGGTGGAACGCATCCGGCAGATCACCGGCCGAGATTTTCCCGCCTACTGTGCTGATGTGACCGACCGTGAAGCCGTCCGCCGCATCTTCCGGGAGAACAAGATCGACTGCGTCATTCACTTTGCCGGTAAAAAGGCGGTAGGGGAGTCGGTCAAAATTCCTCTTTCCTATTACCGCACCAATATTGATGCCGCTCTGACAGTGTTGGAGTGCATGAAGGAGGCCGGTGTCAGCCGGTTTATCTTCTCTTCCTCCGCTACCGTTTACGGTTCGCTCAATCCCATCCCCTACCGGGAGGATATGCCCCGTGGGGAGTGTTCCAGCCCCTATGGCACTACCAAAGCCATGATTGAAAAGATCTTGGAAGATGCCTGCCATGCCGATTATAGCCTTTCGGTGGTGCTGCTGCGGTATTTCAATCCCATTGGGGCGCACCCCTCCGGCCTCATCGGGGAGGATCCCCAGGGCATCCCCAATAATCTGCTGCCGTATATTGCGCAGGTGGCGGTGGGCCGCCGGGAAAAACTTACCGTCTTTGGCGATGATTATCCCACCCCCGATGGTACCTGCCGTCGGGACTACCTCCATGTGATGGACCTGGCGGCGGGACATCACCTGGCGGCCTGCTACGCTATGGAACATGCCGGTGTTACCGCCGTGAATTTGGGCACAGGTACCCCGTACAGTGTTCTGGAGGTCATTGAAGCATTCCGGGAAGCCAGCGGCCGGGAGGTCCCCTATGTTATTGGCCCCCGCCGGGCGGGTGATTTGCCGGAATACTGGGCCGATGCCGCCAAAGCGCAGGAGCTTTTCGGGTGGCAGGCACAGTACAGTCTCCGTGACATGTGCCGGGATACCTGGGCCTGGCAAAGCAAAAACCCGCAGGGCTACCCCGCAGAGTAATCGAAAACCGCAAAAAAAGAGACCCCTCGCAGGGTCTCTTTTCGTGTGTTATTGGTTATTCTACCGTCACGCTCTTGGCCAGGTTGCGGGGTTTATCCACATCGCAGCCGCGGGCATTGGCCGCCCCCAGCGCAATGAGCTGCAAGGTGACGACCAGCAGCAGCGGCACATATTCATCCTCCACCGCCGGCAGCCGAATGATCTCATCGTAGCACTCGGGATCGACTTCCAGCCCCTCCAGCGTAATGAGCAGCACATGCGCCCCGCGGGCTTTTACTTCCTTCACATTGCTTATCATCTTGCCCAGCGTCTTGCGCTGGGTCGCCAGCGCTATCACCGGGGTACCGTCGGTAATCAGGGAGATAGTCCCGTGCTTCAGCTCTCCGGCGGCGTAGGCCTCACAGTGGATATAGCTGATCTCCTTGAGCTTCAGGGAGCCCTCCATCGCCAGCGAATAATCCAACCCCCGCCCGAGGTAGAAAAGATGCTCGGCGTTTTTCAGCTCCTCGGCATACCGGAAAAATTCCGGTTCCATGGCCAGCACATGCGGCAGGTAGCTGATAGCGTTCAGCAGCTTTGGCAGCTGGCGGCGGCACCAGTCCACCGGCGCGCCCTTATCCGCCGCGATGCGGAAGCCCAGCAGATACATCATCGCCACCTGCACCGAATAGGCCTTGGTGCTGGCCACCGCGATCTCCGGCCCGGCGTAGGTATACAGGCAGTAGTCCGCCTCCCGCGCAATGGAAGATCCCACTACATTCACAATGCCTATGACGGGAATGCGGTTCTCCTTAAAGAGCCGCAGCGCCGCCAGGGTATCAGCGGTCTCGCCGCTTTGGCTTACCACCACCGCCGCGCAGCCGGGGGTAAAGATGGGATCACGGTAGCGCAGCTCGCTGGCGACCTCGACCTCCACCGGCAGCCGCGCCAGCTTTTCGATGATCGCCTTGCCCACCATGCCGCTATACATGGCGGTACCGCAGGCGGAAATATACAGCTTGGTCACATCCCGGAAGAAGCCATCCGGCAGTCCGTCCCCCTCAAAGGTCACAAATCCATCCTTGGTGCGCCCGTCAATGGTATCAGCCAGCGCCCGGGGCTGTTCATGAATTTCCTTTTGCATAAAGCAGGGATAGCCGCCCTTCTGTGCCTGCTCTACCGACCAGTTGGCGATCTTGGCCTCTTTTTTGATGGGGGTCCCATCCGGGGCGTAGAAGCGCAGCTCTCCATAATGGGCCACTACCACTTCTTCCTCTTCCAACAGGTAATACTGCCGGGTGTATTCTATAATGGCCGGTACATCGGAGGCCACATAGCTGCCGGCATCGTCCTTGGCCGCGATGAGCGGGCTGCCCCGGCGGATGCCGTAAACGGTATCAGGTTCTCCATCCAGCAGCATACAGAAGCCATAGGCTCCCTCCATCTCCGCCGTAGCGGCATGGATGGCTGCCACAGGGTTCTCGTGCAGCTTCATATGGTGGTCCAGCAGCGCCGCCGCTATTTCGGTATCAGTCTGGGTCAGGAAGTGATATCCTTCACGCTCCAGCCGCTTGCGCAGTGCCCGGTAGTTTTCTATAATGCCGTTATGCACCAGCGTTACACGACCCTGCCGGTGTGGGTGGGCATTCACATCATTGGGGATGCCATGGGTGGCCCAGCGGGTGTGCCCTATGCCGCAGTGGCTGGCAAGCCCCCGGTCGCCGCAGACGGCCCGCAGGTTGCTCAGCCGCCCCGCTGCCTTAATGACTTCTATTTTTTCCTCGTCCCACAGGGCGATACCGGCACTGTCATAGCCGCGGTATTCCAGGTTCTCCAGTCCATGCAGCAGCTTTTCCCGGGCGCACTCCGTCCCCGAATAACCAATGATTCCACACATAAATAATAAGGCTCCTTTCCCGCAGATATCCATGGCGCGGGAGAGAAACCTTCGCTAAAAGTGCTTTTACCCTATGGCACGGCGGGCCGGTACAGCAGCTGCACCGGCAGGATAACGAAAACCAAAGGGGAGAATACAGGCTGTTTCTCTCCGCGGGGTCCCGCAGGGATGCCCAAAAGCATCCCCCGCACGGGATATCTGTTCTGTTCGTTATCCATAGCCGGTTCTTTGTTGCACGGTCGCCCGTGTTTTTGCACCGGCCTGCGCTGTGGCAGCAGCGGGAGGGCATCCGCCGAATTTTCGATACTCCCTCCACCTCGTCATCCGCCCGCGGTACACAAACCGGGCGGTACTGGCGCTTTGAACATATTTATTATACCAAAATATTCTCTCCCTGTAAAGTAAAAAAGAGGGAAGAGCCGCCGGGCTCCTCCCTACATACTATGCGCCTTATGCCGGAATATGCGGGGTCGCCGCCTGCTCCGCCTCCAGCTGGGCCAGGTGGGTCTGGTATCGGTCCAGGATCGCTTCCTCCAGGGTATGCCGCGCCTCGGGTGTGATAGGATGGGCAATATCCCGGAAAGTCCCATTTTCATCCTTGCGGCTGGGCATCGCCACAAAGAGCCGCTCCGGCCCCTCTATGACCTTGATATCGTGTACGGCCAGGTCGCCGTCTATGGTGACTGAAACCAACGCCTTCAGCCGTGCGTCCTCGTAAATTTTGCGGATCCGAATATCGGTGATATTCATGCCTGTTTCTCCTTTCAGTTGCCTTTTATTTTTGTTGGGCGCAGGCGGCGAACGGAATGATCGGCGAGGGCTGTGTCAGGGCCTCGACAGGCGCCAGCCCGCCTTCACCGGGCGCCAGCCTGCCTTCGCCCCCTCCTTGCCCTCATTCGATCCTGCCGCCCGCCGCCTGCGCCTGCGGGCTTCGCTTGCCATTAGCCTTGTCCGCCGTTTGGCAAATTATGCACTCCCCACCGCTTTTTGTATTAAAATGCCCCTCGCTATTGTCAAAAGCCCTGCCTTTGGGGTATAATATACCATGTATGAAATTCTTAAAGGTGGCGGTCACAGTATGGTAAAACCGATTGAAACCATCCCGGAAGGGGTCAAACATATCCATTGCATCGGCATCGGCGGCAGCGGCATGTTCCCACTGGTACAGATCCTGCACGGCCGGGGCTACACCATAACCGGCAGCGATAATAACGAAAGCGATATCGTCAACCTCGAGCGCCAAATGGGCATCGAGGTGATGATGGGTCAGCGGGCGGAAAATATCCAGGGCGCCGATCTCATTCTCTATTCCGCCGCCATTATGGATACCAACCCTGAGCTCATTGCCGCGCGGGAAAGCGGCCTGCCCCTGTGGGAGCGTGCCAAAATGCTGGGGGCCGTCTCCAGCTGGTACAGCGAGGCGCTGGGCGTCTGCGGCACCCACGGCAAAACCACCACCACCGCCATGATCGTCCAGATCCTCTATATGGCGGGTCTGGATCCCTCTGCCGTCATTGGCGGCAAGCTGCGTACCATCGGCGGCTACGGCCGCAGTGGGAAAACCCAGCGCTTTGTGTACGAAGCCTGCGAGTTCAAGGATACCTTCCTTTCCACCCATCCGGATATCGCCCTCGTCCTCAATATCGATAACGACCACATGGAATACTTCCACACCGTGGAAAATGCCATGAAGAGCTATACCAAGTTTGCCCTAAAGGCTCATACCGTCCTGTATAACGGCAGCGATGAAAAGACCTGCCGCGCCATGGCGGAAGCGGCAGGGGAGGGGAGAACCTTCCTCACCTTTGGCTGGGAGGACACCAACGACTATTACCCCGCCAATCTCCGCCACCTGGGTGGCCTGGACCGCCGCTTTACCCTCATGTTCCGCGGTAAGCCTCTCACCGAGATCCACCTGCAGATCCCCGGCGACCACAATATCCTCAATGCCATTGCCGCCGCCGCGGGTGCTATGCAGCTGGGTGCCACCCCGGAGCAGGCCGCTGCCGGCCTGGCCGCTTTTACCGGCGCGGGACGCCGCTTTGAGGTACTGGGCAAGACCCACAAAGGCGCCACCGTCGCTGATGACTATGCCCATCATCCTGCGGAGCTGCGCGCTACCCTCACCGCCGCTAAGGAGCTGGACTTCAAGCGGGTCTGGGCCGTGTTCCAGCCCTTCACCTTCAGCCGCACCTATATGCTGTTGGAGGACTTTGTCTCCGCCCTGTCCATCGCCGATCATGTTGTTCTCTCACCCATTATGGGCAGCCGGGAGGTCAATACCTACCACATCACCTCGGAAGACCTCGGCGAAAAGATCCCCGGCTGTGTCTGCCTGCCCTCCTTCCAGGCCATGGCGGATTACATTGACCAGCATTCCGAGCCTGGCGATCTTATTCTTACCCTCGGCTGCGGCGATGTTTACAAATGCGCCCGCATGATCCTGCACCACGAATAATTGTTTCGGAGGCTCCCCTTCTGCGGGGAGCTTCTTCCTTTTTATCCGCTGCAGGCCGCAGGCCGCGCGCCGCCCCGCCGCCGCTTTCGCGGCGGCCCCCTGCCGGGGGCGTCACACGCCTTTGGCGCGTGCGGGGCGGCGCGTCCCTCTCTCCGCGGCCTTATCCCTCTGCGGGCTCGCTTCGCTCGCCCCTTCTGTCAACTACCCGCCAAAATCAATCTCCATTCGTTGTGCATTTATTACAAAATATTTCTCAAATTTTCGTCAATATAGCAGCGAGTCCCCAAAATATGACCAATTTGTAAAAAAACACTTGCATTATCCGGCCAGCGGTGCTATAAATGTGACAACAGAATAAAGCCAATTTGGTAGAGGTTGCGGGTTTCATCAGTAACCACCCCCACACGGCCCGGGAGGCCGGGGAGGGCGAAAGGGAAAACCGCCGAAGAGAAAAGTTCCCCCGAGAACTTTTCTACTGGGACGCAGCAGAATATGCTGCGTACTGTCACAGTATCTGTGGAGAGCTATCAGTGGATCAAGCGTTTTTCAGTAATTCGCCGGCCATGAGATTTGTTTTCCGCATTTCTCATGGCTTTTTTCGTTCCATTTTTCAGGAGGTAAATCTTATGTTTGGTACATTCTGGGCACTCGTTCCCCCCATCATCGCTATCGCGCTGGCGCTTATCACCAAGGAAGTTTACAGCTCCCTGTTCATCGGTGCCGTGGCCGGTGCCCTGTTCTATGCCGGTTTCCATGTGGAAGCACTGGACTCCCTGCTCAATGACGGCATCGTTGCCGCCATCAGCGATAACGCCGGTATCTTCATGTTCCTGGTGCTGCTGGGCATCCTCGTCGCTCTGCTCAATAAGGCCGGCGGCTCCGCGGCCTTCGGCGCCTGGGCCAAGACCCACATCAAGACCCGCGGTGGCGCCATGTTCGCCACCTTCCTGCTGGGTGTACTCATCTTCGTGGATGACTACTTCAACTGCCTCACCGTCGGCAGCGTTATGCGCCCGGTAACGGATAGCCACCATGTTTCCCGCGCCAAGCTGGCTTACCTCATCGATGCCACCGCTGCCCCCATCTGCATGATCGCCCCCATTTCTTCCTGGGCGGCTGCCGTTTCCGGCGTTGTGGAAGATTACAGCGGCTTCGATCTGTTCGTCCGCGCCATCCCCTTCAATTTCTACTCCCTGCTCACCATCGTTATGGTGCTGTTCCTGTGCAAGAGCGGCATGGACTACGGTCCCATGCGCCGCCACGAGCTCAACGCCATCCGCAATAACGATCTGTTCACCGAGGGCGAGCAGCCCGAGGCCGTCGAGGAAGTTTCCAATCCCCGCGCAAAGGTGATCGACCTGCTGCTGCCCATCCTCGTGCTGGTCGCGCTGTGCGTTGGCGGTCTGGTCTACTCCGGCTACCTCAATGGCGGTACCGATCTCATCAGCGCTTTCGAAAACTGCGATGCCTTCTTTGGCCTGCCCTGGGGCGCTGTTATGGCTTTGGTGTTCACCGTTATCTATTTCATTGCCCGCCGTGTCATCTCCTTCAAGGATGCCATGAGCTGCATCCCCCAGGGCTTCTGCGCCATGGTTCCCGCCATTCTCATCCTCACCCTGGCCACCTCCCTCAAGAATATGACCACTCTGCTGGGCGCCAAGGAGTTTGTCGCCGGCATGATGCACAGCGCCTCTAGCGGCCTTTACAGCCTGCTGCCCGCCGTCATCTATCTCGTTGCCTGCGGCCTGGCGTTTGCCACCGGTACCTCCTGGGGCACCTTCGGCATCCTCATCCCCATCGTCACCGAGGTCTTCAAGGCCGATTTCACCCTCATGATCGTCGGTGTTTCCGCCTGCCTCGCCGGTGCGGTATTCGGTGACCATGTTTCTCCCATCAGCGATACTACCATCATGGCTTCCGCCGGTGCCCAGTGCAATCATATTAACCATGTGTCCACCCAGTTCCCATATGCGGCTACTGTGGCTATCGTTGCCTTTATTACCTATATCATCGCAGGCTTTGTGCCCAATGCCGTCATTGTACTGCCCATCGGCATTGTCCTGATGCTTGTCACCCTGTTCGTTATCCGTGGCATCACCAGCCGCCGCGGCGCGGAGGGCTGATTACCCCGCTTTGCTTTTCCGCCAGCCTCTCCGCAGATGGAGGGGCTGGTTTCTGCTTCCCCGCCAATCCCCGCAAGCCGTGCATCGGCCCGCAGGGCGCCCCGGCTTCGCCGGGGCTGGCCGGGGCTTCGCCCCGGCCTACGGCCGCCTGCGGCGGCCGGCCCTGCGGGCCCGCTCCCCGCTGGAATTCCGTCCCTCCCCATAATACCCAGACCTTCCGCACCCGCCGCCCCGCTTTTTCATAGAATAAACCATCCCCGCATTGTATTTCCTGCCCAAAAGTGATATAATATTTTATAATTTTCGTTTTCCCTGAACTCCACTGCAAGGAGGCTCCGTTATGCAGCCCATCATTCGTTCCGAAAAACTCTCGCAGGTCCATTCCGATATCCGCGGCCCCGTCTATGTCGAGGCCATGAAGATGATCGCGGAGGGTACCCCCGTCCTGCGCCTCAATACCGGCAATCCCGCCACCTTTGGCTTTACCATGCCTCCCAGCGTGCGCCACGCCCTGCTGGAGAATGCCGATAAAGCCGTCGGTTACTGCGATTTCCGCGGCATGCCCGCCGCCCGTCAGGCCGTTCTGGAGTACGAAACCGGCAAGGGCATCCAGGGCCTTACCCCCGATGATATCTTCGTCGGCAACGGCGTCAGCGAAATGGCCCAGTTCGCCATCACCACTCTGCTCAATTACGGCGATGAGATCCTGCTCCCCAGCCCCAGCTACTCTCTGTGGACCAATGTCACCCTCATCGCCGGGGCCAAGCCGGTGTTCTACACCTGTGATGAAGCCTCCGACTGGTACCCCGATGTCGCGGATATCCGCCGCAAAATCACCTCCCGCACCCGCGCCATCCTCATCATCAATCCCAATAACCCCACCGGCGCGCTGTATCCCCGCGAACTGCTGGAGCAGATCGTCGAGATCGCCCGGGAAAAGGATCTCATCCTCCTCTCGGATGAGATCTACGACCGCCTGGTCATGGATGGCAAGGAGCATGTCTCCACCGCCGCCCTCTGCCCGGATCTCCCGGTCCTCACCTTCAATGGCCTTTCTAAAAGCCACATGATCTGCGGTTTCCGCTGCGGCTGGCTGGCTGTTTCCGGTCCCCGGGAAGTAACCAAAGACTTTATCGCCGGCATGGTGGCGCTCACCAGTATGCGCCTGTGCGGCAATGCCCTCACCCAGTTGGTCATCCCCGCTGCCATGCGGGATGAGCAGAGCACCCGTGAGCTGCTGATCCCCGGCGGAAGACTCTACGAGCAGCGGGAAGCCGCCGTTCAGGCCATCCGCCGGTTCGATTGCCTCTCGGTGGTCAAAAATACCGGTGCCTTCTACATCTTCCCCCGCATCGACCTCAAAAAGTGCCCCATCACCGATGATAAAAAGTTCGCCATGGATCTCCTGCACCAAAAGCACATTCTGCTGGTGCCCGGCAGCGGCTTCGATTGGCCCCGGCCCGACCATTTCCGGGTCGTCATGCTGCCGGAAGCGAAAGACCTCGCCCGTGCCATGACCGATGTCGGTGAATTCCTGCAAACCTACCGCCAGTAACAATCAGCAAAAAGGCCCCGGCGTCAAACCGGGGCTTTCCCATTACCGCATCATCACGGAGGACCCCATGAAAGCCATCTTCATTGATATCGATAACACCCTGCTGGATTTCGATGCCTATATCCGTACCACCATGGAACAGGGCTTCGCCCATTTCGGCCTGCCCGCCTACCGCCCGGAAATGTACCATACCTTTACCGCCGAAAATAATAAGCTCTGGCGGCAGATCGAGGAGGGCACCCTTACCTTCGCCGAACTTCAAAAAATCCGCTGGAACAATGTCTTTGCCGCCCTCGGCATCCATTTTGATGGCCCCACTTTCGAGCACTACTTCCGTGCCGCCCTGCACGAGAGCGCCATCCCTGTCCCCGGTGCCATGGAGCTCCTGCAAAGCCTTTCCGGCCGCGCGCTTCTGTGCGTCGCCAGCAACGGCCCCTACGAACAGCAGATCCACCGGCTGGAGATCGGCGGCATGAAGCCATACTTCGATTATTTCTTCATCTCGGAGCGTGCCGGCGCCGCCAAGCCCGCCCCCGCCTTCTTCGATTACGCCTTCCGGGAGCTGAATCAAGAACGCAAAGTCCCCATTTTGCCGGAAGAGACCCTCATCATCGGGGATTCTCTCTCATCCGATATGGCCGGCGGTTTACAGTATGGCATGAAGACCTGCTACTACCGCCGCCCCGGGGCCCCTGCCGCTCCCGCCGGGGCAGACTGCACCGTCACCGACCTGCGCCAGATTCCCACCCTTTTCTAATTGCTGCGTTGCCCCGGGTATGGCCCGCAGGCGATGCTTCGCATCGTGCCGTCCCTCGCTTCGCTCGGAACCGGCCCCGCAGCTCCGCTGCGGCCCTGCGGGCCGCCTTCCGCAATATTTGATAGCCCATTAGGAGACATCTCATGAAGAAAAAGCTCCCAAAGCCTGCTGTTCTTTCCGCAGCTGCCGCTTTCCTGTTTCTTTTCGCGGCAGCCGGGTACTTTATTCTGTTTGTCCCGGCACCAGACCGTGAAACAAAAATAGCGGTCCCAGCCACCTTTTTCTGCGATACGGAAGAAAACTATATTGTATCTCAAACGGATGGGAATTGCTCAGCATATGCCGCCGCCTACCTTCTCCGCCATATGGGGGAGGAAACGGACGGCGAAATGCTTGCCGCCGGGATGCGTCGGATTTTTGGCTTTGTTCCGGCATCCTCCGTTGTCCGCGCGCTGAATGTCTACGGCTACACCGCAGCCGCCTACCATGGCAGTCTCACCTCGTTAAAGCAGCGGTTGGCGCAGGGAATACCGGTCATTGTCTTTATTCGGATCCCTGGCGATACCCACTATGCGGTTGTCACGGGCTACGATGAACAGTACCTGTACCTTGCGGATTCCCTCCCGGAAAACGCCAATGCCGTGAGCGAGGGGTACAACCGCCGGCTTTCTGCCGGGGAATTTCTCTCGCTTTGGGAAACGGATTCTCTCCTCCCGGATAATATCTATATCGCCATAACCGCATAACCGCAAAAAACCGACCCGCATTTTCCGCAGGTCGGTTTTTTATACCGTTTTGGTTGGGGATCACTTTTCCCAGCGGCGGCACAGCTCCTCCACCTCGTCCGCAAAGCGGGCCACATCGCGGTTGGCGCCCTGTTTGTAGCCGTTCGCAATGCCGGTAAGCCGTTCCACAGCCGCCAGCAGCCGACGGAATACCTCGCTGACAAAACCGGCTTTCTTTTCCTTGTCCCGTGGGAAGTCCCGTCCCTTGGCCAGGCACGCGCCATCCATCAGGCTGTACTCCGATTCAAAGAGCGGTACTTCGGCCGTGTAGCCCAGCCCCTGCAGCGTCTCGCAGAAGCTCAGCGCCGCGGTTTCCTCACCGTGCACTATAAAGACCTTCTTGGGCTTCTGCCCCTGCATCTCCAGCCAGTGGAGGAGTCCGTTCTTATCCGCGTGGCTGGACATGAACTTAAAGGAGCAGATTTCCGCCCGCACCGCTATCTTTTCCCCAAAGAGCTTGATGGAGGTAAGACCGTCCAGCAGCTGCCGTCCCATCGTTCCCTCACTCTGGTAGCCGACGAATACCACGGAACATTCCGGCCGCCACAGGTTGTGCTTCAGGTGGTGCCGGATACGCCCGGCCTCACACATGCCGCTGGAGGCGATGATGACCTTGGGGGTCGGGTCGGTGTTCAGCGCCATCGATTCCTGCGAGGTGCGGGAAAGCTTCAGTCCGGGGAAGCTGATGGGCTTAAAGCCGTTTTTCAGCAGCTCTATGGTCTCCTCATCGGCATAGCCGGTCAGGTCGCCGTCGTAAATCTGGGTGGCCTCCAGTGCCAGCGGGCTATCCACATATACTGTAAAGTTGGGGTTCGATTTCACCAGCCCCCGCGCCTTGATCTCCCGGATGTGATACAGCAGCTCCTGGGTGCGCCCCACCGCAAAGGAGGGGATCACCACATTGCCGCCCCGGGCCAGTGTCCGGTCTATGATCTCGGAAAGATCCTTCGGTACATCCTCGCCGGTCTCGTGCAGCCGGTCGCCGTAGGTGGATTCCATCACCACATAATCGGAAGCCGGCACCGGCTGCGGATCCCGGATAATAGGCTTATCCACATTGCCGATATCTCCGGAAAAGGTGACGGTACGGGTCTCGGCGCCCTCCGTCACCGTAAAGCGGATCGCCGCCGAGCCCAGCAGGTGCCCGGCGTCATACCAGTCCGTCACAATGCCGGGGAACAGCTCCACATGGTCGCCGTAGCTTACCGGCACCAGCAGTGCCAGCGTGTCGGTCGCGTCCTGCACCGTGTAAAGAGCGTCCTCGGTCGGATCACCGCTGCGTTTATTCTTCTTCGCCTTCCACTGGGCATCGCTTTCCTGTATCCGGGCGCTGTCCAGCAGCATGATCTTTAAGAGGTCGCAGGTTGCCCGCGTCGCGTAGATAGGCCCCTTGTAGCCGTTTTTCACCAGCAGCGGCAGACGCCCGCTGTGGTCGGTGTGGGCATGGGTCACACATACCGCGTCTATTGCTGTCGCATCAAAGAACAGCTCGTTTTCGTTGTATACATCGCCGCCCTGCTGCAGGCCGCAGTCAATAAGAATATTTTTGCCGCAGGCGGTCAAGCGGTGACAGCTGCCGGTCACTACCCGGGCCGCGCCCCAAAAGCTCAGTTTCATGCTATCGCTCCTTTCACTGCTTTTAGTATACCACACCCCGCCGCAAAAGGAAAGGGGACAGCAGCCGGCCGGTGGGCATTTGCCGTGGGTTTTGTATTCTGTTTCTCGGCATCATTCTGCCAGGGGAGAGGGAAGCGGCGCAGCCGCGCGCCCTGCGGGCGCGCCCCCAGCCCTCCGGGCCGGGGTGGGCGGGGCAAAGCCCCGCCCGGCTGCGCCGCCTTGGCCTCCGCCGCCAGTTCCTCCCCAAACCGCAAAAAGCCGCCCCCGCGCAGGGAGCAGCCTTTTCTTTTACAGCTCTTTGTAGTAGGGACAGATGTCCTCGTAGTGCCTGTCCTTCATCCGGAATCCCTTGGGAATGGTGCCCAGCTGGGTAAAGCCCAGCCGCTCGTAGAGGTGCCGGGCGTGCAGATTGGTGGCCACCACCGCATTAAACTGCATCACGCCAAAGCCCAGTTTTTTGCCCATGGCAAGGCAGTCCAGCACCAGCTTTTCGCCAATATGCAGCCCACGGGCTTCGCCGCTTACCGCGTAGCTCGCGTTGCAGATATGCCCGCAGCGGCCTACATTGTTGGGGTGCAGGATGTAAAGCCCCAGTATTGTTCCGGCTTCGTCCTCCGCCACGCCGCACCAGCTCTGCCCGGCAAAAAACTCTCTGCCGCTTTCCTCGGTCAGCAGCTCCTCCTGCGGGAAGGCAATGCCGTCCTCCACCACCTCATTCCAGATGGCTACCATCGCCGGCAGGTCTCGGCTTTCATATCCTCGTATCGTGATCTGCATGGGTCAAATCTCCTTTTGTCACTCTTTCGGCTCCCTGCAAGGCATGGGCTTCGGCCCCGCAGGGCGGCGCTTCGCGCCGTGACGGCCTTCGGCCGTCCCCGCGGCTTCGCCGCGGCCCCTGCGGGGCCGCTTTGCTCTCCGCAAGCTTTTCAGCCTCGCCTTACCGCTCCATCAGCCCGGTGATCAGCCGGCACAGCTCGGCCGGCTCCTCTATCGGCACTCCGCCGATGAGGCATCCCTCGGCATACAGGAGCTTTGCGTAGTCCGCCAGCTTTTCCTTGTCGGTCACGGCGTATTCCTTCAGCTTGGCCGTCACCGGGTGGTCGGGATTCAGCTCCAGCACCACATCCGCCTTAAAGCGGTTCTCCCGCCCCGGCATGGCGTTTAAGGTCTGCTCCATCTCCATCGAAAGCCCGCCCTCGGTGGAAAGACATACCGGGTGGGATTTCAGCTTATCGGTAAAGCGCACCGCGTGCACTTTCTCGCCCAGCGCCTCCTTCATCGCCGCGAAGAGATCGGCCGCCGCCTCGTTTTCCTCGGCCAGCGCCTTCTTCTGCTCCTCGGTGGAAAGATCGATCTCATCGGTGCGGATGTTGAGGAACTTCTTGCCGTCATATTCCCGCAGCGTCTTGATGGCAAACTCATCCACCTGCCCGGTCATATACAGCATCTCATAGCCGGCTTCTTTTATCTGGTCGGCCTGCGGCAGGGCGTCTATCGCCTCTACCGTGCGGCCGCAGCCGTAGTAGATGGCCTCCTGGCCCTCCTTCATGCGGCCCACATATTCCTTCAGGGTGGTCAGCTTCTTTTCGGTGGAGGAATAGAACAGCTGCAGATCCTGCAGGGTGTCCTTGTGCATTCCGTAGTCCATGCACAGGCCGTAGGTCATCTGCGTGCCGAATTCCTTCCACAGCGCCTCGTATTTCTCACGGTCGTTTTCCAAGAGCTTCTCCAGCTCGCCTTTAATGCGCCGCTCCAGCGCGCGCTCGATCAGCTGCAGCTGACGGTCATGCTGCAGCATCTCCCGGCTGATGTTGAGCGAGAGATCCTCGCTGTCCACCAGGCCCCGCACAAAGCTGAAATAGTCCGGCAGCAGGTCGGCGCACTTTTCCATGATGAGCACGCCGCGGGAATAGAGCTGCAAGCCCTTTTCGTAGCTGGTGGAGTAGTAGTTCATCGGGGCGTGGCTGGGGATAAACAACAGGGCGTGGAAGGTGGCGTTGCCCTCGGTGCGGGTGTGGATGACCACCGCCGGGTCCTCGTAATCATAGAACTTGCCCTTGTAGAACTCGTTGTACTCCTCCTGGGTGACCTCGCTCTTCTGCTTGCGCCACAGCGGCACCATGCTGTTCAGGGTGGTCTCTTCCCACACCGTCTCATATTCCGGCTTTTCGGGGGCTTCCTCGCCCTCCGGCACGGCCTTGGGGCGGTACTGCGGCATCGAAAGGGTGATGGGGTAACGGATATAGTCGGAATACTTCTTCACCAGCTCGGAAAGCCGGTATTCCTCCAGGAAGTCGCTGTACTTCTCGTCCTCGGTGTCGTCCTTCAGGTGCAGCGTGATGCGGGTGCCCTTCCAGTCCATTTCGCAGGGCTCTATGGTGTAGCCCTCGGCGCCGCTGGATTCCCACCGGCTGCCGGTTTCCTCGCCCCAGGCGCGGCTTTCCACCGTTACATGGTCAGCCACCATAAAGGCGGAGTAAAACCCTACGCCGAACTGTCCGATGACTTCCACATCCTCGCCGGTCTCGTTTTCCCGCTTAAAGTCCAGGCTGCCGCTCTTGGCAATGGTGCCAAGGTTCTTTTCCAGCTCCTCGGCGGTCATGCCGCAGCCGTTATCGGTGATGGTCAGCAGCCGGTTTTCCTTATCCACCGCCAGGGCAATTTTGTAATCACCGCGGGTCAGGGGAATGCTGTCATCGGTCAGCGAGCGGAAATACAGCTTATCAATGGCATCGCTGGCATTGCTGATGAGCTCCCGCAGGAAGATCTCTTTGTGGGTGTAGATGGAGTTGATCATCATATCCAGGAGCTTTTTGCTCTCGGCTTTGAACTGCTTGGTCCTCATGGAATCTCAGCCTCCTTTTTGGCGTTTTTTTATCGTTTTCCCGGCGGCTTACCGGGCGACCGGATAGATCGGCTCCGGCGGTGTCGCTGGCGTCGCAAGGCATCAGCCCGTCTTCGCCGGGCAAGAGCCTTCCTTCCGCCGCTCCTTGCCGTATCTCGATCTCCCCGGCCGCCCGGCTTCGCGGCCGCTGTTTTTCCTTACATCGCCACCAGCTTCTCGCCGTCGTAATCCACTGTGATGGCAGTCTCGGGGGCGGGGTCCTCGGCGATGATCCACCGGGCCAGCAGTGTCTCCACCTCGGTCTGGAGCAGCCGCTTCAGCGGCCGCGCGCCGTAGATGGGGTCGTACCCCTTGGCGATCAGATAGTCCTTGGCAGCGTCGGTCAGGGTGACGGTCAGCTGACGCTGGGCCATCCGCTTCTGCAGGTCGGCCACCAGCAGGTCCACAATGCCGCGGATGTTCTCCTTGGTGAGGGGCTTGTAGAAGACGATCTCATCCAGCCGGTTCAGGAACTCCGGCCGGAAGCTGCGGCGCAGCAGCTGGGTCACGCCGTCACGGGCCTCCTCACTGATCTCGCCGTTCTCCCCAATGCCCTCCAGAATGAGGTCGGAGCCCAGGTTGGAGGTCAGGATGATGATGGTGTTCTTAAAGTCCACGGTGCGGCCCTGGCTGTCGGTGATCCGGCCGTCATCCAGTACCTGCAGCAGCACATTGAATACATCGGGGTGCGCCTTTTCGATCTCATCGAACAGCACCACGGAGTAGGGCCGGCGGCGGACCGCTTCGGTCAGCTGACCGCCCTCCTCATAGCCCACATATCCGGGAGGCGCGCCGATGAGGCGGCTGACCGAGTACTTCTCCATGTACTCACTCATATCGATCCGGACAATGTTGTGCTCATCGTCAAACAGCGCTTCGGCCAGCGCCTTGGCCAGCTCGGTTTTGCCCACGCCGGTGGGCCCGAGGAACAGGAACGAACCGATGGGCCGCTTGGGATCTCTTATCCCGGCCCGGCTGCGCAGAATAGCGTCCGAAACCTTGGTCACGGCCTCGTCCTGGCCAATGACACGGCGGTGCAGGATATCTTCCAGATGCAGGAGCTTCTCCCGTTCGCCCTCCATCAGCTTGGCCACCGGGATGCCGGTCCAGCGGGCCACAATGCGGGAGATCTCCTCTTCGGTGACCTTATCCCGCAGCAGGGTGTCCTCTTTTTCTTCGGTCTCGCCCGCCTTTTCGGCTTCCTCCAGCTCCTTTTGCAGCTGGGGCAGACGGCCGTATTTCAGCTCGGCGGCCTTGTTCAGGTCGTAGCGGTTCTGCGCCATCTCTATCTCGGCATTGATCTTCTCGATCTCCTGCCGCAGGTTCTGCACCTTGCCGATGGACTGCTTCTCGTTCTCCCAGCGGGCCTTCATGCCGTTAAACTGCTCCCGCAGCTCGGCCAGCTCCTTCTGGACCTCCGCCAGGTGGGCCTGGGTCAGCTTGTCGGTCTCCTTCTTCATGGCCGCTTCCTCAATTTCCAGCTGCATGATGCGGTGCCGCAGCTCATCCATTTCGGTGGGCATGGAGTTCATCTCGGTCTTGATGAGCGCGCAGGCCTCATCCACCAGGTCTATGGCCTTATCCGGCAGGAAACGGTCGGTGATGTAGCGGTTGGATAGGGTAGCGGCAGCAATCAAGGCAGCGTCCTGAATTTTCACGCCGTGGTAGACCTCGTACCGCTCCTTCAAACCGCGCAGGATGGCAATGGTATCCTCCACGGTGGGTTCGGCCACCATAACGGGCTGGAAACGGCGCTCCAGGGCGGCATCCTTCTCGATGTACTTGCGGTACTCGTTCAGGGTGGTGGCGCCGATGCAGTGCAGCTCGCCGCGGGCCAGCATGGGCTTCAGCAGGTTGCCGGCATCCATGGCGCCGTCGGTCTTGCCGGCGCCGACGATGGTGTGCAGCTCATCGATGAACAGGATGATCTTGCCCTCGCTCTGCTGCACCTCGTTCAGCACGGCCTTCAGCCGTTCCTCAAATTCGCCGCGGAATTTGGCACCGGCCACCAGGGAGCCCATATCCAGCGAGAACA
>CALERQ010000090.1 GCA_937907305.1 uncultured Clostridia bacterium
CTGGCGTTCCACAGCGCCGCTTTGGTGCTGGCGCTTCAGCCGGTTGAAGAGGATCCTCTCATGGGCCGCGTGCTTATCAATAAGCATCATTTCATTGCCCCGCTCCGCCAGGATATAGGTCGCAAAGACCTCTCCAATCAGTCGGTAATCCGGCTCCGGCTCCTGTACCTGCTCCGGTTCCTCTTGCTTCGCCGTCAGTTCCGGGGGCTCGGTCACCACCGGCTTACCACCGTACATGGGCAGAGTCGCCGGCTCATGGTGCTCGGCTTTCGCTTCCTCCACCGGCAGATCAACCACCACAGGCCTGCCACCTATGGCAGGCAGTGTCACTGCCTCATTGCTTTTATCCGTAATAATTCCCGCCGGGTTTTCCGCCATTTCATGCGGCTTATCGTCTGTAATGTCGTTTCCCTTTACGGACATTTGCGGTTTCGATGGCTCCCATTTTCTCGGCTCTGCCGGGGGCTGTGTACCCATACCATAGCTTGTCCCCTTAGTCGGCAGGCCGCGGCGGTACAGGTCGCTTCCGCCGCCGCTCATCAGGGTACCCATGCTGCCGTAGTTCTTTTTCTCCGGCAGGCTTTCCGCCATTTGGCGGTACTGCTCCGCGGTCATGCGGGTCTGGGTCCCCTCGGTGGGGCGGTTACGCAGCTCAAAATCACTAAAGCGCTTGCCGCCCACATCCCGCACCGCCACCGTCCGGTTCATCCGGGCCAGGGCGCCGCGGCAGGCGTTCACCACAGCGTCAAAGACCGCCTGCTCATCACTGAGCTTCACATCCAGCTTGGCCGGGTGGACATTCACATCCACCTGGGCGGGATCTACCGTCAGATTGATAATACACCCCGGAAATTTGCCCACCATGATATGGTTGCGGTAGCTTTCCTCCACCGCCGCCATGATGGTAACACTTTTCACATAGCGATTGTTGATGAAAAAGTGCTCCATGCTGCGGGAGGGACGACAGCACTCCGGCCGGGCCAGGTAGCCGCTGACCCGGATCGGCCCGCTTTCGCACTCCACCGGGATGAGCCCCCGGCCAAATTCATTGCCATACACCGCAAAAATGGCCGCCAGCAGGTCGCCGCTGCCAGGGGTGGCCAGCTTTACTTCACGATCCCGGATAAGCTTAAAAGCGATTTCCGGGTGAGAAAGCGCCAGCCGGTCCATCAATGTCGCTACCGCTGTTCCCTCGGTGCTGTCCTTCTTCAGGAATTTCATCCGGGCCGGGACATTGTAGAAGAGATTTTTCACTGCGATGGTAGTCCCCACCGGGCAGCCCGCTTCTGCCAGCTCTCCGGCGCATTCGCCTGCCAGCGTGTACCGGGTCCCGATCTCCTCGGTCGCTGCGCGGGTCAGTATCTCCGTCTCACTCACCGCGCAGATGGAGGCCAGCGCCTCCCCGCGGAAGCCCAGCGTCCCAATGCGGTCGAGGTCCTCCGGGCGCAGCACCTTGCTGGTGGCGTGCCGCAGGAATGCCTTGGGCACATCCTCCCGCTCGATGCCGCAGCCGTTATCGGTCACACGGATGAGCCGCACCCCGCCGTGTCCGATCTCCACCGTGATGGCGGTCGCCCCGGCATCGATCGAATTTTCCACCAGCTCTTTCACCACCGAGGCGGGACGCTCTATCACCTCGCCCGCCGCGATCAGCTCCGCGGTTTCCCGGTCCAGTATATTGATTTTCGGCACAGACTCATCTCCTTTCACCGTACTTGCCATGGTGTCTGTGGTTTATCGTGATTGCCGCTTACAGCAGCTTCTTCAGTTCATAAATGAGGTTCAGCGCCTCGATGGGCGTCAGGGTATTGGGGTCGGCACTGCGCAGCCGTTTCTTTATGGCTTCCGCCTTTTCATCAATGAAATACAACTGCTCGCTTTCCTCTTTTGGCTTGGCGCGGGTCTTTACCTTCGCCTCGCTCACAGCCTGCCCCTCCTCCAGGGAAGAAAGCACCTCATAGGCGCGGTCAATGACCCACCGCGGGATACCCGCCAGCTTGGAAACCTCGATGCCGTAGCTTTCATCCACCCCGCCGGGGATGATGCGCCGCAGGAACACGATATCCTCGCCGCGCTTTTTCACCGCCACATTGTAGTTCTTCACACAGGGGATGAGCTCCTCCAGCTCGGTCAGCTCGTGGTAGTGGGTGGCAAAGAGCGTCTTGGCCCCCAGCTTTTTACGGTCGGCAATGTATTCGATCACCGCCCGGGCAATGCTCATACCATCGTAGGTGGAGGTCCCCCGCCCAATCTCATCCAGAATGAGCAGGCTCTTTTCGGTGGCTTCCTTCAGGATGTTGGCTACCTCGCTCATTTCCACCATAAAGGTGGATTGGCCGGTAGTCAGGTCATCGCTGGCGCCCACACGGGTATAGATGCCATCCACAATGCCGATACGGGCACTGGCCGCCGGGACAAAAGACCCCACTTGCGCCATAAGCACAATGAGCGCTACCTGCCGCATATAGGTGGATTTACCCGCCATATTGGGGCCGGTCAGCACCGCGATCTGGTTTTCCCGGTTATTGAGTTTGGTATCATTCGGCACAAAGGGCACGCCATCCAGCAGCTGCTCCACCACCGGGTGCCGCCCCTCGTTGATTTCTATCTCATCTGAGAGATCCACCGTGGGGCAGCAGTAGTTATTATTCAGCGCCACCGTGGCCAGACTGCACAGCATATCCAGTCCGGCTACGGCTGCTGCCGTCTGCTGGATGCGCGGCAGTTCCGCCGCTACGGCGGCCCTCACCTGCTCGTACAGCTCGGCCGCGCGGTCAATGGCCTCCTGCTGGGCATGCAATACCCGCTCCTCCAGCTCCTTTATCTCCTCGGTAATGTACCGCTCGGCATTGGTCAGGGTCTGCTTGCGGATATAATGCGCCGGCACCTGATCCTTGAAGGAATTGGAGACCTCGATGTAATAGCCGAACACCCGGTTATACCCGATACGCAGCGTCCGGATGCCGGTGGCATCCTTTTCCCGTTCCTCTATCTCCGCCAGAATGCCCCGGATATCCTTGGAAAGATGCCGGGCCTCATCCAGCTGCTTATCGTACCCCTCCCGGATGACGCCGCCTTCCTTCAGCGGAATATCACTGTCCGGATCGATGGCCGAGCCGATGAGCCGGGCCACATCCTCCAGGGGGTCTATGTTCTGTTCAATTTCCCGCAGCAGGGCGCACTGCACCTCGCCCAGCAGCTCCTTAATGGCCGGCAGATGGGCTGTAGTAGCCCCCAGGGCGATCATATCCTTCACCGGGGGATTGCCGTACACCACTCGGGTCATCAGCCGTTCCAGGTCATACACGCCATCCAGGGCTGCCGCCAGCTCACTGATGAGAATACTGTTCCGGGTCAGCTCGGTAACGGCATTCAGCCGCCGGTTAATGGCATTGACCGATAAAAGCGGCTGCTCAATGGAGCTTCTCAGCAGCCGCCGTCCCATCGATGTCTTGGTCTTATCCAGCACCCAGAAAAGCGTTCCCCGCTTTTCCCGGCTGCGCATCGTTTCGGTCAGCTCCAGGTTGCGCCGGGCCGCCACATCCAGCCGCATATATTCCTGCGGCAGGTAGCTTTTTGCCTCCAGCAGGCGCTCCAGCCCGGTGAACTGCGTCACCTTCAGGTACGCCATCAGCCCGCCCAGGGCCCGCACCGCCAGCGGAGTGCCCGCCAGTCTTGTTCCAGTGTCTTCGCCGAATTGCTCCGTTACCAGCCTTTTGGCTGTTTCCTCGGTATAGGCATCACGGTCTCCCGCCTGGGCCGCGCAGCACAGCCGGTCCTTAAGAAAACCCACCACCGAGCGCAGCTGCGGCAGCTCCTTGGCATAAATGACCTCATGTGGGGTGTACTTGCCCAGTTCGTTGATGACCGCCATCTCACCGGAGACCTCCGTCACCAGCACGCTGCCGGTGGAGATATCGGCAAAGGCCAGTCCACAGCGCTCTCCCTGGGGGCACAAACTGCAAATGTAGTTATTGCTGCCCTCTTCCAGCATGTTGGCTTCCATCAGGGTGCCGGGCGTCACCACCCGCACAATGTCCCGCTTGACCATTCCCTTGGCCAGGGCCGGGTTTTCCATCTGCTCGCAGATGGCCACCTTGTAGCCCTTTTTCACCAGCCGGGCAATGTAATTATCCACGCTGTGGTAGGGCACGCCACACATCGGGGCTCGCTCCGGCAGACCGCAGTCCCGCCCGGTCAGAGTCAGCTCCAGCTCCCGGGAAGCGGTCACGGCGTCATCGAAGAACATCTCGTAGAAATCCCCCAGGCGGAACATCAGGATCTGGTCCCGATGCTCATCCTTCATGGAAAGGTACTGCTGCATCATGGGGGATAGTTTGCTGCGGTCTTCCGGTATCAGCGACATTTTGGCACCCTCTTTTTTGTCATTTCGTCAGGTCTTAGTTGGCGTCAGTGGCAGCCACCGCAGGCGGAACAATCTCCGCCGCAGGACTGTTCCTCGATCTCGTAGGGGTTCTCGCCGTTGGCGCTGCCCTGGATGATCTGCATGATGAATCGCACCGTATTGTCCAGCTCGTCCTTGGTGGTGGAATAGGCGATCATCAGAGGATCGCTCACGATCTCCTCGTACAGGTTCTTCACCTCGCCGTTCAGCGCGGCTACTTTATCGGCATCCTTTTCCTCCGCCATGATGGCCCGGTTCAGGTCCAGCTTTTTCAGGTTGAACTGTCCCAGCTTATCCTGCAGTTTTTCACTCTTATCCGCCGCGGTTTTGGCTACGATAAAGGCGGTAAACTCATCGGTATCCTGGATGGCAACACCCAGCTCTCTTGCTTTCTCTATCAGTTCGTTGTAAGTCATCGTTTTATCCTCCGTTTGGCTTAAATTTATATTTTCAGTTTTGGCTTGACTTAGTTTTGTTTTGGGGCTTAAATGCGCTCTCCGCGCAGGGCCCAGTTCATGGCGGCGGTGATGCGCACCAGCAGGAATTCCCCTATCATTTCGGGCGGTGCAGCCACCTCCACGATGGTGTTATCCTCCGCCCGACAGCTGAGAGTCCCGGGGGTCTTGCCCTCGTCCTCCGCCAGCACCCGCAGCGTTTTGCCCACATAGTTTTTCAGCAGCTCGCTGCCGATGGCCCCCTGGGCATCCAGCAGCTCCCTAAACCACCGGCTCTTTTCCTCTGCTGGGATGGGATCGGGCAGCTTTTCAGCGGCGGTGCCGCTGCGCCGGGAGTAGATGAAGGTAAAGAGCGCGCTGTATTTGGTCCGCCGCACCAGCTCCAGCGTTTTCTCAAAGTCTTCCCTTGTTTCTCCGGGGAAGCCCACGATAATATCGCTGGTGATGGAAAGCCCGGGCATCTTTTCCCTGGCATAGCGCAGCAGCTCCTCGTAATGCCGCAGATCGTAGTGGCGGTTCATCGCCGTCAGGATGCGGTCGCTGCCGCTTTGTACCGGCAGGTGCAGGTGCTTGCACACCTTCTCGCATTCCGCCATGGCATCCAGCAGCTCGTGGGTGCAGTCCTTGGGGTGGCTGGTCATAAAGCGGATGCGAAAATCTCCGGGAATGGCATTTACCATCCGCAGAAGCTGGGCAAAGCTGCACGCCTCCTCCAGCCCCTTGCCGTAAGAATTCACATTCTGTCCCAGCAGGGTGATATCCCGGCAGCCGTTCTCCACCAGATTTTTTACCTCGCGCGCGACATCCGCGGGCAGGCGGCTGCGCTCGCGCCCGCGCACGAAGGGCACAATGCAGTAGGAACAAAAATTATCGCAGCCGTACATCACCGGCACAAAGGCCTTGAACCGGCTTTCGTGCAGCACCGGCACCTCCTCATACAGGGTGGTATCGGTGCCGCCCTCCCCGGCGTCCCGGCGGATGCTGCGCCGCCCTTCGATAAGGACACGGTACAAAAGCTCCGGCAGCCGGCCGGCGGCATTGCTGCCCATTACAAGATCCACATAGGGATAGCTCATTTTCAGCTTTTCGCTTACCCGCTGCTGTTCAGTCATGCAGCCCGCCAGGGCGATCACCAGGTCCGGCTTTTGTTTTTTGAGCCCCTTAAGCGCCCCCACATTGCCAAAGACCCGCTGTTCTGCGTTTTCCCGCACGGCACAGGTATTATACAGGATCAGGTCCGCCTGACGGATCTCATCGGTAAAGCCGTAGCCCAGCTGGGCCAGCACCCCCTTAAAGCGCTCGCCATCGTAGACGCTCTGCTGGCAGCCAAAGGAATGCACATGGGCCAGCGGCGGGGTCTCGTATTTTTCGCTGAGGTATTTTCTTATGGCATCGGCCCACCCCTGCTGCTCGCGGAGCGTCCGGTAATTCTGTATGGTTTTTTCGGTTTGGCTCAAAGGCCCGCCACCCTCTCTTTTTACAATTTTCCACTCTATATTGTATCATGGATTGTCCCGCACCGCAACACCTGCCGCAAGAAATCCTTTTCCCACCCCACGCAAAAAGCACGCCCCGTAAGTTGTAATTTAGTCCAATGGAAAAAGCTCCTGCAGGGTATCCGCTGTCATCTGCCGCGCGGCGGCGCTCTGTACGCCCTTGGGGGTGGTCAGCGCGCTGCACAGCAGGAAGGTCAGCCGTCCCGCATCTGTTTTGGCCTTTTCCGGTTCAACACCGCGGAATTCCAGCCGTTCCGCCAGGATATCCCGCATCTCCTCCTGCTTGCCAAGCAGCAGTTCATTCACCGCCGGCATGGCCAGGGCCATGGCCTGCAGCATGATGTAAAACCGGTTCTGCTCGTTATCGCCCAGCAGCTCCTCCAGCATCTTTTCCCTCTCTGCGGCGTCCTTGATACGCAGCAGGTCGCTCAGGTGGTTCTGCAGCTCCAGCAGCACCATTTCCGCCGTCACCAGCAGAATATCATCCTTGCTCTCAAAATAGTGATGCAGCATTCCGGCGGCCATACCCGCCTCCTGCGCAATATCCTTCACCGAGGTCATCTCATACGATCCGTTGCGGATGACACAGCTTTGCAGCGCCCGGCATATTTCCACACGGCGTTGCTCCGCCAGTGATGGTCTCCCCATGCGCTTTTTCCTCCTTTGGGTATTTCTTTCGGCTCCCGTATTGACAAAACCCACCCGTTTGTTGCTTAATGGAGGTAGAAAACCACCACACGGGCCGCTCTATCGGAGCCAACTCTTGTAATTATAGCACAGGAGGAAGAAAAATGAAAGTCCTTTTCATCGCGCTCGGCATAATAATCATCATCGCCGCTATTACTGCGCTGCGGGTGTTCTTTGGGCTGGGCCACCCCGGCAATGCCGCCCCCTATGCCCTGCGCCGCCAGCAGCCCAGGGGTAACAGCCCCCTGCGGGGAAAGACCATCCTTTGCCTGGGCTCCTCCATCTCCTCCGGGTTCTCCTCCGGCGGGGTCTCCTTCCTGGATTATCTCGCCCGCATCGATGGCTGCCGCATCATTCAGGAGACCGTTTCCGCCACCACCCTGGCGGATCGGGGATATTTTTCCTACCTCAAGCGGCTGCGCCGCCGCATGGCCCGCATGCCGCAGGCGCCCGATTGCTTCCTGTGCCAGCTTTCCACCAATGACGCCACCTTCCGCAGTGTGCCGGGCCGGGTCAGCCGCAGCTTCCGGGCGGAGGACTTTGATATTTCCACCACTGTCGGGGGCATGGAGGCCATACTGGCCACGGTGCGGGAAAAATGGGACTGTCCCATTGTCTTTTACACCGCCGCCCGGTACGATAACCCCCGCTACCACAAGCTGGTGAACCTGCTGGTGGATCTGCAGGAAAAATGGGACTTTGCCCTGCTGGACCTATGGCATGATAATGCCTTTAATGCCCTATCTCCCCATGAACGCGCGTTATACATGAATGACGCTGTCCACCCCACCCGGGCCGGCTACCTGCTGTGGTGGCTGCCCCGGTTTCAAAAGATCCTGACGGAGGTGCTGGCAAAAGAATGATCTCCAAAAGCGGGTGCTGCGGCATCCGCTTTTTTGTTGACATTTTGCACCGGCCGTTTTGGTCGCTTTCGCACAAAATTGCATCTTTTTCTCCCGCAAATTTCCTCATGGATTTTTTCGAAACGAACTTGTGTTCGCACTTTCTTTGTGGTACAATAGAAAGTGGAAAAGAAGCGACAAGGAGGGCGTATGAGCAAAGATCAATTTGAACTGGTATCCCCTTTCCAGCCCACCGGTGATCAGCCGGAGGCCATAGATGCCCTGGTAAAAAGCATAGAAGCCGGCAACCGGATGCAGACGCTGAAGGGCGTGACCGGCAGCGGCAAAACCTTCACCATGGCCAATATCATCCAGCGGATCAACCGCCCCACGCTGGTGCTGGCCCACAACAAAACACTGGCGGCGCAGCTGTGCAGCGAATTCAAGGAGTTCTTCCCAAAAAACGCGGTGGAATACTTTGTGAGCTACTACGACTACTACCAGCCGGAAGCCTACATCGCCTCCACCGATACCTACATCGAAAAGGACAGCGCCATCAATGAGGAGATCGAAAAGCTGCGCCATTCCGCCACCTCCTCCCTTTCGGAGCGCCGGGATGTCATCATCGTTTCCTCCATCTCCTGCATCTACACGCTGGGCGACCCCATTGACTACCGCAACATGGTCATATCGCTGCGGCAGGGCATGACAAAAGACCGGGACGAGCTGATCCGCAAGCTGGTGGAGATCCAGTACGAGCGCAACGATATCAACTTCATCCGCAATAAATTCCGCGTGCGCGGGGATGTGGTGGAGATCTTCCCGGCCTATTCCAGCGAGACCGCCATCCGGGTGGAGTTTTTCGGCGATGAGGTCGATCGTATCTGCGAGATCAATACCGTCACCGGCGAAGTGAAAAATGTGGTGAGCCATGTGGCCATTTACCCGGCCTCCCACTACATCGTCCCCAGGGAGCGGCTCATGGCCGGGATCGAGGAGATCCGGCGGGAATGCGATGAACGGGTGGAATACTTCCGGGCCAACAATAAGCTCATCGAGGCGCAGCGCATTGCCGAGCGCACCAACTACGATATCGAGATGCTGCAGGAGATCGGCTTCTGCAAGGGCATCGAGAACTACTCCCGCGTGCTGAGCGGGCGCGCCCCCGGCAGCATGCCCTATACCCTGCTGGATTACTTCCCCGAGGATTTTGTCATCTTCATCGATGAAAGTCATGTGACGCTGCCGCAGGCCCGTGGTATGTACGGCGGCGACCGCAGCCGCAAGGAAGCCCTTATCGAGTATGGGTTCCGGCTGCCCTCGGCGCTGGATAACCGCCCGCTGAAATTCGATGAATTTATGGGCAAGCTCAAACAGATCGTCTGCGTGAGCGCCACGCCCGGTGACCTGGAAAAGAGTGAAAGCGCCCTGATTGCCGAACAGGTCATCCGTCCCACCGGACTCCTGGACCCCGAAATTGATGTGCGGCCGGTGGAGGGGCAGATCGATGACCTCATCGGGGAGATCAACGCCCGGACAGCCAAGGGGCAGCGGGTGCTGGTCACCACCCTCACCAAGAAAATGGCGGAGGACCTGACCGCCTATCTGGAGAAAACCGGCATCAAGGTGCGGTATATGCACCACGATGTGGATACCATCGAGCGGATGGAGATCATCCGCGACCTGCGAAAAGGTGAATTTGATGTGCTGGTCGGCATCAACCTGCTGCGTGAGGGATTGGATATCCCGGAGGTTTCGCTGGTGGCGATCCTGGATGCCGATAAAGAGGGCTTCCTGCGCAGCGAGACCTCGCTGGTGCAGACCATAGGCCGGGCGGCCCGAAACGCCGAGGGCAAGGTCATTATGTACGCCGACGAGGTGACCGACAGTATGCAGAAGGCCATCCAGGAGACCTACCGCCGGCGGGAGATCCAGCAGAGATACAACGCCGAACACGGCATCACCCCGCAAACCATCCGGAAGGAGATCCGGGATGTGCTGGAGATCAGTGTGGCGGACAAGAAGAACGGCAAGGGCGGCAAGAAGATGAGCCGCAAGGAGACCGAGGCGACCATCGCCAAGCTGACCGCCGAAATGCGGGAAGCGGCAAGACTGCTGGAATTTGAGCACGCCGCCTACCTGCGGGATAAGATAGCCAAGCTGAAAGAGACTCTGTAACAGAAGTAAACTTTACTGTCGCAAAGTGGTGATGCAAACAAGCCTTTGCGGCAAGGAGGAACCAATGGCATTAGATAAAATCGTGATCCGCGGCGCGCGGCAGAACAACCTGAAAAATATCGACCTGGAGATCCCAAGAGACAAGCTCATCGTCTTTACTGGACTTTCCGGCAGCGGCAAGACCTCTCTCGCCTTTGATACCATCTACGCAGACGGCCAAAGACGCTATGTGGAGAGTCTTTCCTCCTACGCCAGGATGTTCCTGGGACAGGCCGAAAAGCCCGATGTGGACGAAATTTCGGGACTTTCCCCCGCAATTTCCATCGACCAGAAGACCACCAGCAAGAATCCCCGTTCCACGGTGGGCACCGTGACTGAAATTTACGACTATCTGCGCCTCTTGTACGCCAGAGTGGGTATTCCCCACTGTCCCATCTGCGGACGGGAGATCACCCAGCAGACGGTGGACCAGATGGTGGATAAGGTGCTGACCCTGCCGGAGGGAACCCGCATCCAGGTAATGGCGCCCATTGTGCGACAGCGCAAGGGCACCTACCAGAAGGAGCTGGATGCGGCCCGCCGCAGCGGCTATGTAAGAGCCCGGGTGGACGGCAATATGTACGAGCTGACCGAGGAGATCAAGCTGGAGAAGAACTATAAGCACACCATCGAGATCGTGGTGGACCGGCTTTCGGTCAAGCCGGAAATTCGCTCCCGGCTGGCGGATTCGATAGAGACCTGCTGCGCCATGACCGGCGGGCTGGCGGTTGTGGATGTGGTAGGCGGCGAGGAGATGCTCTTTAGCCAGAACTACGCCTGCCCCGACCATGATATTTCCATCGAGGAGCTTTCGCCCAATATGTTTTCCTTCAATAACCCTGCCGGGAGCTGCCCCACCTGTACCGGCCTTGGTGTGTTCCAGAAGGTAGACCCCGCGCTGGTGATGCGCTACCCCGACCGTTCCATCCGGGACGGCGCCTTTAAGGTGACGGGCTGGAGCTGCGACCCCGGTTCCATCGGGGAGATGTACTTTACCGGACTGAACAAGCACTTTGGTGTGCCGCTGGATATTCCGGTAAAGGATATGCCGAAGGACAAGCTGGACCTGGTGCTCTTTGGCACCAAGGGCGAAAAATTTGAGATGGTGCGGCAATCGGCGGGCTTTAAGGGCAAGTTCGTCAATGACTTTGAGGGCATCGTCAATAACCTGGAGCGGCGCTTTAAGGAGACCAGCAGCGAGTGGATGCGGTACGATATCGCCACATTCATGTCCTCCGTCCCCTGCCCCGACTGCCACGGCGACCGCCTGCGGCCCGAAATGCTGGCGGTAACGGTGGGCGGCATCAATATCAGCGACTTTTGCAAGCTGAGCGTGCGGGACGCGCTGCAATTTATGGACACGCTGGAGCTGACCAACATGCAGCAGAAGATCGCCGGGCAGATCATCAAGGAGATCAAGAGCCGGCTTTCGTTCCTGAGCAATGTGGGGCTCAACTACCTGACCCTGGCCCGCAGCGCCAGCACTCTTTCCGGCGGTGAGAGCCAGCGCATCCGGCTGGCGACCCAAATCGGTTCCAGCCTGATGGGGGTGCTGTATATTCTGGACGAGCCATCCATCGGGCTGCACCAGCGGGATAATGCAAGACTGATAGAAGCACTGAAAAACCTGCGCGACCTTGGCAATACCGTCATCGTGGTGGAGCACGACGAGGAAACGATGGAGGCCGCCGATTACATTGTGGATATCGGACCGGGCGCAGGCATTCACGGCGGCCATGTGGTATACAGCGGGCCGGCAAACGAGATCAAGTATTGCAAGGAATCCATCACGGGGCAGTACCTTTCCGGGGCGAAGAAGATCCCCCTGCCGGAGGTGAGAAGGCCCGGCAACGGCGGCTATCTGGAGATCCTGGGCGCTGCCGAGAATAACCTCAAGAGTATCGATGTCAAATTCCCGCTGGGATGCTTTGTGGCGGTGACCGGCGTTTCCGGTTCCGGCAAGAGCTCTCTGGTCAATGAGATCCTGAACAAGGCGCTGAGCAAGGAGCTGATGGGCGCACATGTGCGGCCCGGCAAGTATAAGGCGCTGCATGGGCTGGAGCTGGTGGATAAGGTCATTGATATCGACCAGTCCCCCATCGGGCGGACGCCCCGCAGCAACCCCGCCACCTATACCGGTGTGTTCAATGATATCCGGGAGGTCTTTGCTGCCACCAATGAGGCCAAGATGCGCGGCTACAAGATCGGGCGGTTCTCCTTTAATGTGAAGGGCGGCCGGTGCGAGGCGTGCGAGGGTGCGGGCATCCTGGAGATCCCGATGCACTTTTTGCCGGATGTATATGTCCCCTGCGAGGTGTGCAAAGGCAAGCGCTATAACCGGGAGACGCTGGAGGTCAAGTATAAGGGCAAGAGCATCTACGATGTGCTGGAGATGAGCGTAGAGGAGGGGCTGACCTTCTTTGAGAACCTGCCCAAAATAAAGCGCAAGCTGCAAACCCTGTACGATGTGGGGCTGGGGTACATCAAGATCGGACAGCCGGCGACGACCCTTTCCGGCGGCGAGGCACAGCGGGTAAAGCTGGCGACAGAGCTTTCCCGCCGGAGTACCGGTAAGACGGTGTATATCCTGGATGAGCCCACCACCGGCCTGCACACCGATGATGTGAAAAAGCTCATAGAGATACTGCAGAAATTTGTGGACGCGGGCAATACCGTTATCGTCATTGAACACAACCTGGATGTCATCAAGACGGCGGATCATATCATCGACCTGGGCCCCGAGGGCGGCGACGGCGGCGGTACGGTCGTCTGCTGCGGTACCCCGGAGGAGGTTGCGGAGTGCAAAGCCTCCTTTACCGGGCAGTACCTGAAAAAGCTGCTGAAAAAGAAATAACGCGAAAAAGAACCGGCTGGGGGCGGAAGGCTCCGAAGCCGGTTCTTGGTTTATGGGGGAATATATAGGGCGGGCGCGGCGGAGCGGACGAGGGCTGCCCGCGAGGGTCAGCCCGAGGGGAAGCGGAGGCGTGCCCGCCCGTTCAATCGGCTGGAAAGCCGGGATCAAGGTCATCCTCCGGGCTGCGGAAGGCGAAAGTCTGCCGGGCCGCCGAGCTGAAAAAGCCGGACTGGGCCATGCTGACATAGTCATTCCCCGCAATGATGAAGTGGTCGATGAGATCGACCGAGATGGCGCGCAGGGCATCCCGCAGTGAAAGGGTGGCAGCGATGTCCTCCCGGGAGGGAATGGCCAGTCCGCGCGGATGATTGTGGGCCAGCAGAATGCTGGGGGCATGGTGCCGCAGGGCTATCTCAGCGATTTTACGGCCGGGCAGCTGCACGGCATTGGGGGCACCGGTGGAAATGCGGTCGGTGCTGATCTCCCGGAGGTTATTATCCAGGCAGACAAGATAGAGCGTTTCCTCCGGCAGACCGTTACAGGCGGCCACCAGCTTTTTGCCATAATAGCGCATCAGGTCCTCCCGCTGGGCATCGTTTGGCGGCGGGGTAATGGCTTCGGCATAGTAGCGACGGGCGATATCCGCGATGAGGTGAAGATGAACAGCGGCATTCATGCCGATGCCCTCCACCTGGGCCAGCTGCTCCGGGGCGGCATTGAGGACACCAACGAGGGAGCCAAACTGTTCGATGAGACGGTGCGCCAGGACATTGGTATCCCGCCGGGGCACCGAGTAAAACAGCAGGAGCTCCAGCACATTGTGGGGCGGGAAGCCATCCAGGCCCTCCGAGAGGTAACGCTCCCGCAGACGGTCCCGGTGACCGGAATGCTCATTGGCCATGCACGCCCCTCCCCTTTCGACAAAATTCTGCTTCTATCTTACCATCCCCGCCGTAAAAAGTAAAGTGCGGCAGGGCTTGACGGTGGATAGGATTCCGGGTATGCTTATATTGATAATGTTGTTTTTGAAAAAAGAACAGATGACAGGCGGCCGAAAAAAATGAGAAGACGGCAAGGAAGGCCCGCAGGCAGGCTGGCGCCCGATGGAATCGGGCTGGCGCCTGTCAAGGGTCTGACGCAGCCGGGGCTCATTTTTGCGAGCTGCCGGGCGCATGAGAAGGAACCATAAATGAAAGAATTTACGATAGGACAAAATGACGCCGGACAGCGGTTGGATAAATTCCTTGGGAAGGCCGTACCGCTGCTGCCCTCCTCTATGATGTATAAGGGCATCCGCACCAAACGCATCAAGGTGAATGGCAAGCGGGCGGAAATAAGCACCCGGCTGGCCGTGGGTGATGTGGTAAGCCTGTACCTCAATGATGAGTTTTTTGAGGAAAAGCGGGCAGATGAGACCTTTCTGCGGGCGGGAGATACACTTTGGGTCATCTATGAGGATGAGAATATCCTGATTGCCGATAAGCCAGCCGGTCTGGTGGTACATGAGGATGAAAGCGGCACCGCAGATACGCTGATTGGGCGGGTGCAGAAATACCTGTACCAAAAGGGCGAATATGACCCGGCACAGGAAAACAGCTTTGCGCCGGCACTTTGCAACCGCATCGACCGCAATACCTGCGGACTGGTGCTGTGCGCCAAGAACGCCGCCGCGCTGCAGGCGATGAATGAGATTATCAGGGAGCGGCAGGTGGAAAAGACCTACCGCTGCGTGACCGTGGGAGTTCCCAAACCCGACCATGCCACCTGCAAAGCCTTTCTGCGGCGGGATACCAAGACGAAAACAGTGACGGTATTTGATAAACCTCAGCCGGATGCCAAGACCATCCTGACGGAATACCGGGTGCTGCGGCAGAAAAACGGGCTGGCCCTGCTGGAGGTAACGCTGCATACAGGCCGCACCCATCAAATACGGGCGCATATGGCCCACATGGGATGGCCGCTGCTGGGAGATACCAAGTACTGCACACCGGAAAGTCTGAGGAAAAACCGGGCACTGAAGCTGCAGCAGCAGGTGCTGTGTGCCTGGCGTATGCGTTTTACCGGCATCCCGGAGGACTCCCCCCTATTTTACCTGAAAGGGCGGGAATATACTGCCAGGGAGCTGCCGGATGACTGGGTGAAATAAATACCTCCCGCCAATAAAACTGGCGGGAGGTTTTTGCTTTTTATTAAGGTTTATTCGATTTCCAGGTCGCCGCTGGTGGAGGAAACGCTGATCTTGCAATCCGCCGGGCCAAAGCCGTAGAAATGATCCTGCTTTTGATAGGCGCGCTGGGTGATAAAATCTCCGCTGGCGGTATCGAATCGGACGGTGCCGCCCTGTACCGGGAGAGTCAGATCGGTTTCTCCGCTGATGGTATTCAGCGCCGCCTCCCGGCAGGAGATGAATTCAAAATCCAGGTCACCACTGACGGTATCGGCCGTGAGCTGATCTACGGTGAGCTGTTCCCAATCGAAATTGCCGGAAACGCTGTTCAAAGATGCGGTCTTTACATTGGCGGTATCTACCTCGATATTGCCGCTGACGGTATCAAACTCGGCGTTCTCCCCCACCAGGCTATCGATGGAGATATCCCCGCTGACCGTGGCAATGTGGAGCTGCGGCGTGGTGAGAGCGGCCGCGCGGATCGGCGCACTGACATTTTCAATCGTCAGCTCGATACCGCTGGGGATCTCGAGGGTGAGTTGCTTCCACTCAGACTGCATCTCCCCGCGGTAATCCGGGGCGCAGTAATGAATGGTAAGGATGCCATCCCGCAGCAAAGAATGGAGCTGGGCCTCCTGCGAACGGTTATCCGCCGTATCACTGACGGAAAGTTCGGCGGAATCCTTTTCGATAAGATCGATACTGCCCGCGACCCAATACACACGAACGGCATGGATGTCCTCCGCCAGATAGGTGAAGCAGCCCGCGGCGTAATCGGCAGCGTTATCGTAGGTGGAATAGTGGAACGAATCATTGGTGGTAATACCGGCGCTGGGATTGATATGGATGGTGCAGCCAGCACAGAGCACCAGCAACAACGCCAGGATAAGAAGCGCAGCAAGTGATTTGACCTTCATGGAATGTTCCTCCTGAAATATTTTTTGAGATAGAAAAGTGCCATCTCGCAAAGAGATGGCACTTAAGCTTGTATTGGCACTGACCTATTTTCCCGGGCCGCTTCCAGCCAAGTATTTTCGGCACGAATGAGCTTAACTTCTGTGTTCGGGATGGGAACAGGTGGAACCTCATCGTCATAAGCACCAATTATAGTGTCGGCATTTACCTATCTTCCCGGGCCGCTTCCAGCCAAGTATTTTCGGCGCCAATGAGCTTAACTTCTGTGTTCGGGATGGGAACAGGTGGGACCTCATCGCAATCAACACCGACTATGGTGACCCGTGCGGGAATCGAACCCGCGTTACCGGCGTGAGAGGCCGGTGTCTTAGCCGCTTGACCAACGGGCCATAGTACTGTCCCGAAGGTCAGCTTTATTATTATACCGAAAGCACACTGCATTGTCAACACATTTTTTATAAAAGCGACGGTATTTTTCCTCCTTTTGCATCTGCCTTTTCTCGCTGCTCCAGCACAAATGGTTCAATATGTTCCCGGATAAAATCGACCCGATCATATATGGCGGGCTTAAAGGAAGACGCAACGGCTATGACGATACGCTGCGGCGCGTTGACA
>CALERQ010000091.1 GCA_937907305.1 uncultured Clostridia bacterium
TTGCGGGAACCTGCCTCCCACCGTACCTTGAAAATTGAATAAAAAATCCCCCCGCGCGCACCACACACACGCAGGAGGAAATTTTGGCCGAAATTCGGCGTTCAGCCGCGCAGCCCGCGGGCCTGGCGATCCATATTTTCCACCACCACATCGTAGATGTCACCCAGCGAAGCCATATATTCCAGCACCTGCCACGGCTGGTTGGTGTGGAAATGCAGCTTGATGGTCTCCTCGTCCCCCACTACCAGCAGGCAATCCCCGGCAAAGTGCTCCAGGATATAGTCGTGGATCTCATCCTCGTCCAGGTCGGTGCCGTCCAGCAGCAGCTGGGTATCAAACTTGAATTCTTCCATGGTTCAATCCTCCGTTCTCAGGTAGATTTCATAAAGCCGCCAGTCCCGCTGTTCCACCTCGGCATCCAGCAGGGTGCCCTCGGCGGTGTATTCCCGGCTAAAGATCTGTCCCTGCTCCTCCAGCCGATGCAGCAGGGCGCCTTCGGCAACGGTTCAGTCCTCCGTCTTCAGGTAAGCTTCGTAAAGCCGCCAGTCCCGCTGTTCCACCTCGGCATCCAGCAGGGTACCCTCGGCGGTATATTCCCGGCTAAAGATCTGTCCCTGCTCCTCCAATCGATGCAGCAGGGCGCCTTCGGCATAGGGCAGGCACAGCCGGCAGCGGATCCTTTGGGGCGGCAGCGTTTCGGCGATGGTTTGCAGCAGCTGCGGCAGGCCGTAGCCGGTCCGGGCCGAGATGCGGACACAGCCCTTATAGGGCTCATTTTGGGCGTCGGGGGCGGCATCGCACTTGTTCAGCACGGTGATGACCGGTGTCCCCTCCACCCCCAGCTCCTCCAGCAGCCGTTCGGTCACGGCACGCTGTTCCAGCAGCTCCGGGCTGGTAATATCGCAGACGCTGAGAATGAGGTCGGCACTGGCCGCCTCCTCCAGCGTGGAATGGAACGCCTCCACCAGCTGGTGGGGCAGCCGCCGCACCAGCCCTACGGTGTCTATCAGCATGACCTTTCGGCCGTCTGGCAGCTCCAGCGCCCGGGCGGTCGGGTCCAGCGTGGCAAAGAGCTTATCCTCCGCCAGCACCCCGGCCTGGGTCAGGGTGTTCAGCAGGGTGGATTTGCCCACATTGGTGTAGCCCACAATGGCCACTGTGGTCACGCCGTCTTTTTTGCGGCGGGATCTTCTCTGTTCCCGGCGGCGCGCCAGGGCGGCCAGTTCGGTTTTCAGGGCGTCTATTCTGCGGCGGATGTGGCGGCGATCCACTTCCAGCTTGGATTCACCGGCTCCTCTTCGGGCGCCGGTCCCGCCGGTCCCGCCGCCGCCCTGCCGGGAAAGCTGCACCCCGCGGCCCGACAAACGGGGCAGCTGATACTGCAGCCGGGCCAGCTCCACCTGTAATTTACCCTCGCCGCTGGCGGCCCGGGCCGCAAAGATATCCAGAATGAGCATGGTGCGGTCCAGCACAGGGCAGTCGCACAGCTCCTCGATATTCCTCAGCTGCGCCGGGGAAAGCTCCTCATCGAAGATGATGAGATCGGCCTCCACCGCCTCCAGGTACTCCTTCAGCTCCAGCAGCCGGCCGCTGCCCATAAAGGTGGCCGCCACGGGGCTTTGCAGCTTTTGGGTGGCGGTGCCCACCACCGGGTAGCCGGCTGTTTTGGCCAGCTCCCGCAGCTCCTCCAGCGAGGTTTCCACATCATACTCCCCGGTATCCACGGCGGCCAGCACCGCCTTCTTGGGGGCCTCTAAATTTTCGTAAAGCTCTGTTGGCATAGTTTACTCCTCGGATGGGTTTTGGCAGGGGGCAAGGGCGCCGGGCCGCAGGCCAGGCCGTCCTCCGGACGGCCTCAGCGGGCTTCGCCCGCTGGCCCCGGCGGAGCCGGGGCGGCCTGCGGCCCGGACCCCGCCCCCTGCTGAAACCCGAAAAGGGGAGGGAAAGTACCGCTTCCCCTCCCCCTGCGATTGATTTTACTTGGTGCCGAAGATGCGGTCGCCGGCATCGCCAAGACCCGGCACAATGTAGTTGTGGTCGTTCAGCTTTTCATCCAGCACGCCCACATACACCTTCACATCGGGATGCACTTTCCCGAAGGCCGCAAGACCCTCCGGGGCGGCAATGATGCACATGAACTTGATGTTGGCGGCGCCGTGCTTTTTGATCATGGAAACGGCGTCAATAGCGCTGCCGCCGGTGGCCAGCATGGGGTCCACCACAATGACCTCCCGCTCGCTGATATCACAGGGCAGCTTGCAGAAATACTCGATGGGCTTGGCGGTCTCCTCATCCCGGTACAGGCCGATGTGGCCCACCTTGGCGGCGGGGATCAGCGTCAGCATGCCATCCACCATACCAAGGCCCGCCCGCAGGATGGGGACAATAGCGAGCTTCCGCCCGGCGATCATTTTGGTCTTGCAGCGGCAGATGGGGGTCTCCACCGTGACTTCCTTGAGGGGAAGATCCCGGGTGGCTTCGTAGCACATCAGGGTGGCTACCTCGCTGGCCAGCTCCCGGAAGTCCTTGCTGCCGGTCTCCTTTTTGCGCATCAGGGAGATCTTGTGCTGGATGAGGGGGTGATTGAGGATCTGGGGTTCAAAGGTCTGGGACATGTTTTTTCCTCCTGTGATTCTATCGGCAATGGTTGTGTGGTGACTGAACGGGACAAATCAGCTGTTTTCCTCTTGCTCCAGCTTGGTGATGAGATCCACCCGGCGCTGGTGGCGGCCGCCCTCAAACTCGGTGGTCAAAAAGGCATCGACCAGCTCCATGGCCAGGCCCTGGCCCACCACGCGCTCGCCAAAGGTGAGGATATTGGCGTCATTGTGGGCTCTTGTCATGCGGGCGCTGAAGGTATCGGAGCAGCAGCAGGCCCGGATGCCCTTCACTTTATTGGCGGCAATGGCCATGCCCACACCGGTACCGCAGATGAGGATGCCGCGCTCGGCATTTCCATCCCGCAGGAAGCGGGCCACCTCGGCGGCCTTTTCGGGGTAATCGCACTTTTCACCGGCTTCGTAGATGCCGAAATCCTTGACCTCGTGGCCCAGCTCCAGCAGGTGCGCTTTTACAGCGTCCTTCAGGGTCAGGGCGGCGTGGTCGCAGCCTATGACGATCTTCATATCACAACACTCCTTTGGTGTAAAATTTACCTGGTTTACGCGGGCGCCCGGGCGCGGGCCCTGGGGCAAATTCCCGGCCCATTTGGCGGGCGGCTTTCGGTTCTTCCTATCCGGCCCGCGGGTGGGCACTCTACTTGGCTTTTTCTGCCGTTTAGGCAGGTTTTCAAGCTGGCTTGCCGATCGCCGGGCCACTCCTCGGACAGGCTTCTGCTCTCTTGGCAGGGCGGGGCGGTTTGGCGCTCACCCCTATCCGGCCCGCAAGCGGGCGCTTTACTCGGCTTTTTTCTGCCGTTCGGCCAGGGTCATGGCATTGGCCGGGCGGAGGTAGCAGGGCACCAATGCCGCCGGGGAGACTGCCTCCCCCAGGTGCCGCATGGCGGCCAGTCCCACCGCGGAGGCCCTTTGACAGCAGAGATGCGCCGGGGCCATCCGCACCGGCAGCTCCTCCCCCCAGGCGGCCAGCCCCAAATGGGCGCCATCGCCGCACAGCCACAGCGGGCCGGGGCAGCTTTTCAGCTTTTCCTTCAGCTCGCTCAGGGGCAGGGCCTCATCCTCGCTCAGGCGGGTCAGGCGGCCGTCTTTGCCCTGGAACAGGGCGGTATACACCTGCCCGCAGCGGGCATCCATCATGGGGATCACAGTCCCCTCAAAGCCCAGCAGGCCATAGGCGATGGCCTCCGGGGTGGAAACGCCGACGCAGGGGGTATTATCAGGGAAGGCCAGCCCCTTGATGGCGGCGATGCCGATGCGCAGCCCGGTAAAGGAGCCGGGCCCCCGGCTGACGGCGTAGTAATCGATCTGGGCGGGGGAGATGCCGGTATGCTCCAGCAGGCTTTTGGCCATGGGCAGCAGGGTAACGCTGTGGGTCTGGGGGACATTGAGGAATTCCTCCCCCAGCAGCTTCCCCTCCCGGTACAGGGCAGCGGAGGCCGCGGCGGCGGAGCATTCCAGTGCGAACAGCAGCATTTTACGGGGTCTCCCCTTTCGGTTTGGTTTGGTTTGGGTTGGGTTGATGATTTGGCGGTTCGGCGGACAGGGGCTGCGCGCTGCCCCGGAAAAATCGGAAATGGGCCAGAAGCGCCCGAAGGCAGGCTTTCGCCCGGCGCAGCCGGGCTTGCGCCTGTCGAGGGCAGCGACGCCGCCCAGGCCGATTTTTGCGCGGCAGGGGGCAGCCCCATCAGGCAGGCAGGGCAGCCAGCCGGTCATCCCCGGCGGGGGTGGAAATGGTGATGCGGCGGCAGTCATTTTCCAGCGGTTCAAAGCGGATGTGAATGGCTCCCTCCGGCAGGGCGTCTGGGATCCGCTCGCTCCACTCCACGGCCAGCACACGGGTGCCGTCCAGGTAATCGAAGAAGCCGGTGGCGTACAGATCCTCCACCCCGGTGATGCGGTAAAAATCGAAGTGGCAGAGCGGCACCGGGCCGCGGTATTCCTGCACCAGGGCAAAGGTGGGGCTGGAGACCCAATCGCTACTGCCCAGGCCGCGGGCTAAACCCACCGTAAAAGTGGTTTTTCCGGCACCCATGGGGCCGGTATAGGCCAGCACATCACCGGGGCGCAGCAGCTTTGCCAGCCGTTCGGCCAGTGCCTGCGTTTGGGCCGGGCTGTGGGTGGTGATGGTCACAGTCATTTATCGTACTCCATTCCCCGGGCGGTGATGACCGGTTTGCCATCGGCACCCAGCAGCGGGGTGATGCCCCCGGCGTAGCCGGACTGCCAGGTGAGGTAATGCACGCCGGTTTCGGTATCCACAATTTCCTGCATGGCGTTGGAAAAGCCGGAGCCCTCACTTTCGAGGACGACAAAGCGTTTTTTACCCATAAAAAAGCCTCCTTAGCTGAACATCGTTGTTTTCTCTCCGCGGCGGACCGAAAGCACCAGCCCCAGCCCCAGATAGGCCGAGAGCACCGAGCTGCCGCCCGCCGACAAAAGCGGCAGGGTGACGCCCACCGAGGGACCGACCATCAGACACATGGCCACATTGATCATGATTTGGGCGGCGAACATGGCAAAGACCCCGACACAGACCGAGCGCCCCATGCGGCTGCTGCACCGCAGGCCGATGTGCAGGATGCGCACCAGCAGCACGGTATAGACGATGAGCACTGCCAACGCGCCCAAAAAGCCGACCGATTCCCCGATGAAGGTGAAGATCATGTCATTATACATATCGGGGACATAGCGGTGATCCGGGCTGAAAATGCCGATGCCGAAGAGCTGCCCGGAGCCGAAGGAAATGCGGCCCTGCAGCTGCTGGTAGGCCTGTCCCAGGGCGTAGGCTTCGGGGTCCTTTAGCAGGACGAAGCGAATTTTCTGGTAGTCATCCAGCAGGAAGAACCAGGCCAGCGGGGCAAAGACCGCCGCCGCCGCGCATCCCAGCAGGATCCACCGGCGGGAAAGCCCGGCCATGATGAGCATGACCACCACGATGAAGAGCATGACCAGCGCCACGCCCCAGTCCTTTTGCAGCAGGATGAGCAGCACCGGGAAGATGGCGTGCGCCCCCACCCGCAGCAGCGTCTTATTGTCATTGAGGGAGGCGCCGACCCGTGACAGGTGGTAGGCCAGCGAGAGGATGAAGGCGATCTTGAGGAATTCCGCGGGCTGGATGGTGGTGAAGCCGAGATTGAGCCAGCTGCGGTTGGTTTCGATGGAATCGGTGCGGGTCTGGCCCAGGGGGGTGAAGGTGAGCAGCATCAAAACGACCGCCACGGGGACATAGAACTTCCACCAGCTGCCCAGGCGCTCGTAATCGAGGTGGGCCAGCACCATGGCGGCCACAAAGCCCAGCCCGGCGGCAATGACCTGCATCAGCACGGTCCGGCGGCCGATGACGCCCATCTGCTGGATGCCCAGCAGCAGCACCACGCTGAAGGCGGAGAGCCCCAGGGCGCAGCAAAGCACCACCGCATCGATGCGGCGGAACAGGCGGCGCAGGATGGTAAGCATGGCGGGGCCTCCTTTCGGGCGGGGGGTGGTGAGTGTGCAGGGCCGGGGCCCGGCTCTGCGCATTCCCCTAAAATGTTTTCATAGTATTATACCATTTTGCTGCCCCTTTGAAAAGGCCGGGACAGGAAAAATGACCGGATGGCCCGCAAAAAAGCCGCCCCGGAAACGGGACAGCTTTTGGATAAATTGCTTATTTGATGCCGAGCATCGCCAGCATATCGGCGTTATCGACAAGCACGGGGGAATAGGAAAGAATGACGGAAACCATGTGGTTGCCGATGCGGGTGAACAGGAAATCCTGGCCCAGGGTGCCTTCCCCGGCGGTGCACTGCAGGAGATAGTAATCCCGGCCGCCGATGGTAACAGTCTCCGGATCGGCAAATTCATAGCCGGATTCCTCAGGCAGGGTATTGATGATGACATTGGAATAGGCCTCTTCATCGTAGGAGGTGCCGCCGACAGAAACCGCGAGGTTTTCCGCCATGACGATGACATTGGAACCATTGGTGGGATCCTGCGCCATCATTTCGTAGGTGTTCTGGGCCTTGAGGAATTCCTCGGAAACGCCCTGCTCGGTCAGACTATCGATGGTGATGCCCATGATGGCCGCCAGCTCCTCATCGGTGGCGATCTTCCAGCCATCCGGGATGGTGACGGTAAGGCCGATGGAATCATTGGTATAGACATTGCCATCCCAGCTGCCGCGGGCAAATTCTTCAGTCTTGGTATCGTTATCCTTGTTGTCGTTGTTGTCGTTTGCGGGGGTATCGCCGCAGGCCACGAGAGCGAGAGCCATCATAGCGGCCAGCAGCAGCGCGAGCCATTTTTTCATTGTAGTGTCCTCCTGATTTTTGATCCTTCTTCTTTTGGGCGTTTTGCCTCTCGATAGTCTATCATACCCCGGAGGGAAAGTCAACGGAAATTGGGGGGCGGGCGGAGAGAGCGGCGGGGCGCAGCCCGCCCCGGCGAAGCCGGGGCCAGCGGACGAAGTCCGCTGAAACCGTCCGGAGGACGGTTTGGGCTGCGCCCCGGG
>CALERQ010000092.1 GCA_937907305.1 uncultured Clostridia bacterium
GTGCTGTGCGGCGCCTGCTCCGCCAGGATCGCCGCCGCCAGCGCGATCAGCCGGTTGCGCCCCAGCTCGGTGCCGTCGGCTTCCACCGCACCCGCGCGGTCTACATCGGTATCAAAAATCAGTCCCAGGTCGCACCCGCCTGCCAGCACGGCACGGCGGATACTCTCCATCGCTTCCTTATTTTCGGGGTTCGGCACATGGTTGGGGAAGCTGCCGTCCGGCTCCAGGTACACGCTCGCGGAAATATCCGCGCCCAGCGGCGCCAGCACCCGCGTGGCATAAAAGCCGCCCGCGCCGTTGCCGGCGTCCACCGCTATTTTCAGTCCGGTCAGCGGCCGTTCACCGTCATTCACCCCGGTGATGATGCGCTGCCGCAGCATGGCGGTGTAGGGGGTCAGAATATCAAAAGAGGTGAGCCGCCCATGCAGCCGGGCCGCCTCGGGGCCCGCCTCCGCCCGGCGCAGCAGCGCCTTAATATCGGCGGATTCCAGCCCGCCCTCCTTGGCAAAGAACTTCAGTCCGTTGCGGTTCTGCGGCAGGTGGCTCGCAGTGATCATCACCGCGCCATCAAAATCACAGCCCGGCAGCACCGTCGCCATAAACATGGCTGGGGTGCTGGCCATGCCGCAATCGGCCGCCACGGCCCCCATGGCCACCAGTCCGGTCAGTACCGCCCGCTGCAGGCTGGGCCCGGAAAGACGGCTGTCCCGTCCCACGGCGATCCGCAGCTCCTCTGCCGGTTTGCCGCAGCACTCTGCCAGCCATGCGGCAAAGGCCCGGCCGATCTGTCCGGCGGCTTCCTCGGTCAGGTTTACCGGCTCCGCCGCTACCAGCGGCAGCGCCACCCCCCGGATATCACTTCCGTTTTGCAGCTTACTGTACTCTACCATAGTCGTTATCTCCTTTTTCGCGTCCCACTCATACTTTGTGCGGAGGGATCGCTCCGCTCCTGCTTTTTGGTGGATTAAAAATCCGAGCTCCTATCTGGGATGGTTCCGGCAGGGGGCTTTCTTCGCTTCAGCACAGCCTCATGGCTGGCTAAAAATCCACCCCGGCCTGGGATAGCCCCTGCAAGGGGCGGAGTCCGGGCCGCAGGCCCGGCCGCCCTGCGGGCGGCCGATGCGCCGAAGGCGCATACCCCGGCGAAGCCGGGGTGGCCTGCGGCCCGATCCCGTCCCCCGCACATTCCTGCAAAATTCCGTTCAAACCCCGCCCCACCGGGCCGGGTTGCTGTCAAATACCTCAACCGGCAAACCGGGCAGCGCCGCCCGGAGCTGTTTTGCCAGCTGCGGCATGGCAGGGTGCTCGGTGGCGTGGTGGCCCGCCGCCATCAGGCACAGGCCCCGTTCCGCCGCCATAAACCATTCGTGATGCTTCACCTCTCCGGTCAGGAAGGCCCCCGCGCCCGCGGCCAGTGCCTCTCCCATAAAGTCGCTGCCGGCCCCGCCGCATACTGCCACCGTCCGGATCTCCCGCCCGGTGGGAACATACTGCACCCGGGTGTTCAGTGCGGTTTCGGCCATGGCGGCCAGTTCTTCCGGCCGCATCGGCTGGGGCAGCTCGCCTACCATGCCGTATACCTCCTGCCGGTGCAGCGCATGGTTCGGCAGAATGCTGTACGCCGGTTCCTCATAGGGGTGGGCCGCCCGCATCGCCGCTATAACGGCATCCAGGCATTCCGGGGCGCACAGCATCTCCAGCCGGGTCTCCTCAGCCTTTTCCAGCGTCCCCATCTTGCCCAGGTAGGGGTGGGCTCCCGCCTCCGGCAAAAAGCGTCCCTCGCCCTCATTCATATAGGCGCAGCCGCTGTAATTTCCCTGCCGCCCGGCGCCCGCCTCGCTCATGGCGCGGTACACCGCCTCAGCATGGCTTTTTGGCACAAATACAATAAGGGAATACCAGGGCTTTTCCTTATCTTCCGGGCCAAAGGGCCGGATATTCCGGAGCCCGATTTTTTGCGCCAGAGCATAGTTTACTCCCCGCGGCGCAAAGTCGTAGTTGGTGTGCGCGCTGATGACCGAGATGCCATTGGCCAGGCACAGTCCTGCCGCGTCCCGCGCGCTGATGCGCTTTAGCGGGTGGAAAATAACCGGGTGGTGGCTGACGATGCAGTTTATCCGCATTTCCAACGCCTGTGCCACCGCTGCCGGGGTCACATCCAGCGTCACCAGGATGCCGTTTACCGCGGCATCCGGTTCCCCCACCAGCAGCCCTACATTATCCCATGCCATGCACCCCCCAAAGGGCGCCAGCGTATCAATGGCCTCGTATACATTTCCGGCTGTGTATTCCATGCGTTTTTTCTCCTTCTATGGCTGGCGCAGGGCGCCCGGTTGGGGCCGCAGGCCAAACCGTCCTCCGGACGGTTTTCCGCGGGCTTCGCCCGCGTACGGCGCTTCGCGCCGGGCCTGCGGCCCCGGTCTTCCCCTTGCACCTGCTGTTTCTCTATGCAGCCGCGGCAGCGCGGCTCATGCCCCCAGCTCATCCAGAATGCGATCCACCGCCGCCAGCGCTTCTTCCCGACTCCCGTACGGCAGCAGTATAAAATCCCGGTTGCCCGATACCATGGCGGAAAGCCGGCGGCTTTCTCCCGGCCGGTACAAGATATAAACCGGCAGCCCCAGCGCATGGGCGCTGCCCAGCTCGTATCCCACCCCCAGGGAAGGGGTGCTGCACTCCGCCACCACCGCGTCAGCCTGCCGCAGCAGCGCCATGTCCCGCTCGTAGATATCAAAGTCGGTCATGGTTGCGGCCTCTATGTCCTCCAGCGTGCTCTCCCCGATAAACTCGGTCAGCACCTCGGTCCGCTCCCGCAGCCGGGCGATCAGCGCCGCATACAGCGCCAGATCCTCCCGCCCGCCGCGGATAGACCCTGCAAAGTAAACCTTTTTCATGTCCTGCTCCTTCTATCACTTGTGCAGGGAGCCCGGTAGGGCCGCAGGCCAAACCGTCCTCCGGACGGTTTTCCGCGAGCTTCGCCCGCGTACGGCGCTTCGCGCCGGGCCTGCGGCCCCGGCCTACCCTCCGCACAGATCCTTCCGTTTATCCCCGCCGCCTTACAGCTCCACCAGGATGGGCACCACATTCTTGCCGTCCAGGTTCAGCTCGATGTAGCTCGGATGGCCCTCCATCGGCTGGCGCAGGCTCCCGGGATTAAGAAAATACCGCCCCTCCCGGTATTCCACCTTCGCCAGGTGGGTGTGCCCGTACAGCACAATGTCACAGTTTTCCGCCGCCGCTTTTTTCTCCAGCAGCGCCGTGCCGGCGGTTTTTACCCCGTACAGGTGCCCGTGGGTGCAAAAAATACGGTGCCCGCCCAACTCCAGTATGCGTTCGGCCGGCCAGTCGCAGCCCCAGTCGCAGTTGCCCCGCACCGGGTAAAAGGGGATCTGCGGGTAGATCTCATGCAGGTCGCTCCACTCCTCCGCGCCATCGCCCAAAAAGATGACTGCCGCCGCTTCCGGCTGCTGCTCCAGCCCCTGCTCCGCCGCGGCAAACGCCCCGTGGCTGTCGCTGCAAATGATGACCTTCATCCGGTGGGAACCCCCTTTACTCCTGCCGCATATAGATGGGAAGAGCGGCATCCTGCCCGCTTTCCCCATCTTCTAACCAAAGGTATTTTATCATATCTTTAAGCAAAAAGGAACAGGAGGAATGAAGAAATGGCCGAACCTTCCCGCTATACCCCGGAACAGCTTTCCATCCTGCTGCGCATCGCGGCGGGTAAATTGGGGCGCGACCCCGTAAAACTGCAGGAGGAGCTGCAAAACGGCCGGTTGGATGGCCTGCTGCAGTCCCTGGGCGCCGACCGCGAAAAGGTAAACGCCCTGCTCTCCGACCGGGAGGGCCTGTCGCAGCTGCTCCAGTCACCGCAGGTGCGCACGCTGCTGCAGCAGCTTTTGGCCGGGCAGGCACCTCCGGAACCCTGATTTGAGCAGGGCCCCGGCTGCGGCCGCCCCGTTGCCCGGACTCCGCCCGGGCAGTGGCCCCCCTGCGGGGGGCCACCTACCCGCCCCCTGCGGGGGCGGGCCGCGGGGCGGCCGCCTTGCCCGCGCTCCCCACAGCCTTATCCAAACCGCAGGCATTGCCTGCTGCCACACCACGGATCGGAGGGATCACCATGGAAGACCTGAGCGCTCGGCTGGAGCAGCTCCTTTCCGACCCGCAAATGCTCTCCCAGCTGGGAGAGCTCGCCGCCGGTCTGGGCCTGGGGAATGGCCCCCCGCCCCCGCCGCAGGAATCGGCCGGGGAAGCCCCCGCCCCCGATCTCTTCGCCCTTTTGGGGATGCTGGGCGGCACAGGCGGCAGTACCCAGTCCCCCAGCTTCGATCCCGCCCTGTTGGGCCGCATCGCCCAGGTGATGTCCTCCCTTTCCACCCCGGACCGCGATACCCAGCTTTTGATGGCTTTGCAGCCCTTCTGCGGGGAGCACCGCCGCAAAAAGGTGGAGGAAGCCGCCCAGCTGCTGCGCATCATCCGGCTGCTGCCCCTGCTGGAGGATAAGCCCCCCGCCGGTTAAAGCCGCCGGGGCTTTTTTCATCCCGGCCCCCTCGTGATTGTTCCAGCGCCGCGCAGTGATCGGGGCGGGCCGCTATATCCTTACCGCCCAAAGCCACCCATCTCCCTCGAAAGGAGGCCCCTGCCATGCCGCAATGGAAGCCCGAAGATGAAGCCCTCTTCGCCGAGCTTTGCCGCCGCGCCGAGCAGCAGTCTCGGGAGGCCGCGCTCCGCGCGGCCCCGGCGCCGCCGCCCCCGCCCACCAAGGGGGCGGCCGGGACTTTTGCCCCCACGCCGCCTGCGGCGGCGGGCGGCGGCGCACCGCGTCAGGTCCCTTCCCAAACCGCGCCCCTTGCGGCCTGCCGCCCCACTCTCGATCAGGAAACACTGCTTATCCTGGTGGTGCTGGCCTTTTTATTGCGCTGCCGCGCCGACCGCGAGCTGATCTGGGCGCTTTTGTATATCCTGCTTTTTTAGCCTGCCCGCCGGTTTTTGCAGGGCGGGCCTGCGGTCCGTTCCCTCCCCCTGCACCCCCACATATGCCGAAGGCGCACGCACTCCCGGCCCTGCCGAAAGTATGTGCGTCTTTTTTTGCCGCTATTGCGGTATATTTTCATATGAATTCTACAATTAGTATAGAAATGCGGCCCAATCCCGGAAAAAGGGAAGGTTTACCTGCCCTCTGCCGCTACCGGCGCTAGCACGATGCCGCACCCTTTGCAGTAGTATGCGGCCGCCTTATACCCGTTTGCCTTCCATGGCGAAAAGGTATTTCTTAAGGAGACTCCCGCTTCCGCAACCGTAAAGGAAAACGGGGACGGGCTTCTGCCCTCCGGGAGCCACTGAACCGGCTGCCCTCCATTTGGGATATAGCCGGGTACCATCTCATTTTTGCAGTACGGACAATTCATAAAACCCTCCTATTTTGCCTTTCTTTCGTATAATATCGCAAACAATCTACAATCTATATAGCTACAACTCAATTCGGAAAGTCAGCCCATCGTATTGCTGTCCCCGCACCGTGCATTCCTTCGACTCGCGGCCGCACTCGGTAAAGCCCAGCTTTTCCGCCAATCCGATCATCCGTTCATTGCCGCTCCAGGTCTGGGTATACAGCTCGGTAAATCCCAGCTTGCGCAGATATGCCATAAACAGCTCCAGAGCGTGGGTCGCCAGGCCCTTGCCGCGGGCGCTCTCCTCCGGCAGGTCAATGCCGATGGCCAGGCGGTCGCCATCCTTGTCTGAGTCAAAGTCCTCATTGATAAAATAGCTGCTGCACCAGCCCACATACTCTCCCTCCGGCGTGCAGATCTGGAAGGATTTGCGCGGCATCTCGTCGGGCAGCGTCTCATACAGTGCCGCCCATTTCTCCATCGCCTTGATGTACTTTTGCAGCTCCTCTTTTTTCTGCTCCTCGGTCAGTCCCTCGTATTCCCACGGACCGTCCCACAGCTGCCACTCGGTCTTTTCGGTCTCCCATTCTATCCGCTTCGCTATGTCCTCCCGCTTAAAGTCCCGCAGCAGTACAGTATCGTCCTTCAGTATCATTGTTATTCTCCTCTCAGCAGCCGCTCCTGCTCCTCCCGGCCCAGCGCCATCAGCAGCGCCACCAGCCGCTGCCCGGCCGCGCCGCCCCGCTCCATCGCTTCGTGCAGTTTTTCAGTTTCCCGTGCCGCGTCCCGCACCGGCAGACCATTCTCCCGCTTGCATTCTGCTATGTCGCGGCACACCGCCAGCCGCCGCTCCAGCAGGGCCAGCATCTCGCCATCTATCCGGTTGATCTCATTTCTCAGTTTCTGCAGCTCCATCTTCTCTCCTCACTTTCTGCATGCTCCGGGCATACGGCCCGCAGGGCCGGCGCGGCTCTGCCGCGCCGTAGGGGGCAGCCGGAGGCCGCCCCCCAAAACCGCCCTTCCGGGCGGTTTGCCCTGCGGGCCGCCCAGCGCCTTTTCGGGTCTATTACCGCCAGCCGGGCGCCCTATTCCTCCCCCCGGCTTTTTACACTCATTCGTTGCCTTCGTCTGCCTCCAATAGCAGATCCAGCAGTACCAGCGCCGTAACCGCCTCCGCCGCCGGTACCGCCCGCACCGCTATGCAGGGGTCGTGCCGCCCGCCGATGCAAAGGGAAACCGGCCGCATGGTTTGCAGGTCTACGCTCCGCTGCTCCCGCGCGATGCTTGGGGTCGGCTTCATCGCCAGGCGCAGCACCAGCGGCATCCCCGTGGTGATGCCCCCCAGCAGCCCGCCGGCGTGGTTGGTCTCGGTTTGGATCGACCCATCCGCTAAAATAAACGGGTCATTCTGCTCGCTGCCGCGCTGTGCCGCCCCGGCAAAGCCATCGCCGAATTCCACCCCTTTTACGCCGGGGATGGCAAAAAGCGCCGCCGCCAACCGGTTAGTCACTCCCTCAAACCGGGGATGCCCCAGCCCGCCGGGCAGTCCCAGGGCCACGCATTCTATCACCCCACCCAGGGAATCCCCCGCCGCCTTGGCCGCCAGGATCTCCTCCTCCATCCGGGGGATGAGCCCCTCGCTCCATACCGGCAGTTTTTTTTCGGCCAGGGCCTCCAGCCGCTCCTTGGGGGGCCGCACCGGCAGCGGGATATCCCGTACCCCGCCGACGGAAAGCAGCCGCCCCGCTACGGTGATATTTTTCTTCTTCAGCATTCCCAGTGCCAAAGCGCCCGCCGCGCACAGCGGCAGGGTCATCCGGCCGCCCAGCGCGCCGCCCCCGCTGGGGATTGCTCCGCCCTGTAAATACTGGGGATAATCGGCGTGACCGGGCCGGGGGATGGTCCGGATGGCCGCATAATCCTCCGGCCGCCGGTCCTCATTGGCAAAGCGGATGACCACCGGTTCCCCGGTCAGCGCGCCATCCCGTACCCCGCTCAGGAATTCCGGCTCATCCTTTTCATTTCGGGCCGTCGTCAGGGCACTTCGCCCCGGCCGACGCCGGGCCAGCAGGTTCCGCAGGGTCTCCTCATCCACTGGTTCTCCCGCCGGCAGCCCCCAGATCGTTACCCGCATTTCCGGGCTGTGGCTTTCGCCCTCCAGCCGCAGCCGCAGCCGCTTGCCGTGGTATTCCATCATCCGCCGGTCACGCTCCCTTCATTTCAGTCATATTATGACGATTTGTCATAGAATCTTTGTATTGTTTCCGTCTGTCAGTACACCCAAAGGCTCCCCTGTGTAAGGGGAGGTGTCAGCCGTAAGGTTGACTGAGGGGTTGTCGGTATAAAATTTCATCTCGCCTGACGGCGTCGCGAAGCCTTTTACAAAGGCATAAACTGTACGCCTACCCGGCGGGGGGTTACTTTTCTATGAAGAAAAAGTGCAAAAAATTTTTAGGCCAAGATTGTAGTCGCCTAAAGGCGTCGCGGAGTCACCGAAGGATGACGGCCTGTACGCCTCGCCGGCGGGGCGTTCCTTTTGTTCGTACAAAAGGAACCAAAATACGCTTGGGGCTGTGCCCCAAGACCCCCTTGCCGCTAAGCTGCGGCTGGATACGAACGATGCAAAGCATCGTCCGTACGGCGCCGCAGATACGCTCTCAAGGTGCCTGCGGCGCATTTTATGTGAGTTCCAGCAGAAACCAAATTAAAATAACACCTTATCAGCGTCGTCTAATCCCGCTCCGGGAATGCGAAGCGTTTCCGGGCGGGATGTACCGACGCGTCGGGTCTTTAGGGCGGAGCCCTGAATGACTTTTGGTTACTTTTCTTCATAGAAAAGTAACCCCCCGCCGGGTAGGCGTACAGTTTATGCCTTTGCAAAAGGCTCCGCCCCGCCGCCAGGCGGCCACAAATTGGCCCCTTAAAAATTCTTTAGTCTACTTTTCCTCACAGAAAAGCCCCCACCATTCGGGATAGGACTTCTCCACACATTCGGCGTCCTTTACGGTCACCGGCTCCCGGCAGGCCAGGGCCGCCGCTGCCGCGGCCATCGCCAGCCGGTGGTCACCGCAGGGATTGGCCATGCCGCCCCGCAGTCCGCCCCCGGCGATCCGCAGCCCATCCGGTTCTTCTTCCACCCGGCCGCCCAGCGCCCGCAGCAGTCCGGCCATCCCGGCCAGACGATCACTTTCCTTGAGCCGCAGGCGGGCCGCCCCGGTCAGGTGGCTTTCCCCTTCGGCAAAGGCCATCGCCGCCGCCAGCGGCGGCAGCAGATCGGGACAGCCGCTGACATCAATAGTTGTCCCCGTTAACCGGCTGGGATAGGCCGTCACCCCCTCCGGGGAAAGCTCGATCCGGGCGCCCATCTGCCGCAGCAGCGGGAGAATGACCCGGTCGGGCTGGGTGCTTTCGGGCTCCAGACCGGTCACTGTTACCGGCCCGGCCAGGCAGCCCGCCGCCAGCCAAAAGGCCGCGTGGCTCCAATCTCCGCCCAGGGCCAGGCGGCCGGGGCTCTGGTATTTCATCCCGCCGGGGATGCGCCACCCCATGGGGATTTTTTCAAGTTCAAGGCCGAAGCGCCGCAGCATTTCCTCGGTCATTCCGGCATAGTCGGCCGATTCCAGCGCCCCCGTTAAACGGATCTCACTGGGCCCGGCCAAAAGGGGCAGCGCCAGCATCAGCCCGGAAACATACTGGGAGCTGACATTCCCCGGCAGGGAAAAGACACCGGGGGTCAGCCGCCCGGCAAGCTCGATCTCCCAGGGGTGCTGCCGCACCTCGGCTGTGATGCCGTTCCGCCGTAAAGCGGCCAAAAGGGCCTCCACCGGGCGCTGGGGCAGCCGGCCCCGCCCGGTAAATACGGCCCGCAGGCCCAGCGCGGCCGCCACCGGCAGCAAAAAGCGCAGGGTGCTGCCGCTTTCCCGGCAGTCCAGCCGGAGCGCTGTGGAGGGAAGTTCCGCAATCGGGGTGACCAGCAGGCCGCTTTCCCGCTCAGTAAAGGCGGCCTCCATCTGCCGCAGGCAGTCCATGGTGGCCAGCAGATCGCCGGAAGCGGGCAGCCGCGGCAAAAGGGTCTCCCCCTGGGCCGCTGCCGCCAAAATAAGGGCCCGGTGCCCTTCGGATTTGGAAAGCGGCACCGCCGCCTGCCGGGGGGCTTTTCCCGGGCAAATCGTGATCTCCATGGGCCTGGCTCCTTTCGTTTCCTCTGCCGCGGCAGGGATTATGACATAGCTTTATCTCGGCGTGCCCCACCCCAAAGCCTCCCTGTGTAAGGAATGTGGCGTCGCGCTGACCTCAAGCCTCCCCTGCGTAAAGGGAGGTGGCACCGTTCCAAAGGCTCCCCTGTGTAAGGGGAGCTGGCAGCCGCATGGCTGACTGAGGGGTTGTTGGTAGATACTACGGCGATAGTTTCATCTCGCCTGTCGGCGTCGCGGAGCCTTTTGCGAAGGCATAGTTAGTACGCCTGCCCGGCGGGGGCCTCCTTTTGCACCGCCAAAAGGAGGCAAAAGCGGGTCAAGGGGGACCGGACTTCCCCCTTGACAAACCCCTTTGACGCTTAGCTGTGC
>CALERQ010000093.1 GCA_937907305.1 uncultured Clostridia bacterium
CCTAATCCGTGAAATATCTGCCGTCTGCGCGTATGGATTGCACCGTTCCGCGATTTACGGTATCATGCAACCGGTGTGCAGCTTCGCGTGATCCTTTGCTGTTTGGCTGGTTATCGTCCGATTCCGTGAAACGCAAAGGTGCGTCCTGCGTACAGAGCATCGAATATGCTGCCCAAAACCGCCAGAAATGGAAAGGCCCTGTGCCACGTTCAATACGCAGCACAGGGCTTTCCTATGTTGTAGATTTCTGATTGCACCCGCACCGCTGTTTTCTTGTCATGCTTTATGCAAGGCTGTCATTCCCCTTTTACGGTAATGGTTCTTGGCATGTGGGTTCCTCCTTTTTGCGGTCGCTGATGCATTCTGCCCCTATCATACTCTGTTTTTCGGCAAAACTCAAGTTTGCCCCCTTGACAATGGCTGGGGAGAGCGTTATCATAAAACTAATGTCATTAGTTTTATGGAAGGAGGCGCCCTAATGGCCAAAGGGCTGAGCGCTGAAAGCATCACAGCCGCGGCAGCGGAGTTGATAGAGCAGTATGGGCGCGGAGGATTCTCCATGCGGTTGCTGGCCGATACTATGGGGGTCAAAACCGCCTCACTCTATAATCACATTGAGAACATGGATACCCTTTTAGCTGAGGTGTGCCGCTATGCCTTGCGGATGCAGGAGGACGGTGAACTGCAGGCCATTGCGGGGAAAACCGGCCGGGAGGCTGTATGGGCACTGGCCTGGGCCTACCGGCGCTTTGCGCAGCAGCACCGGGAGCTGTACTGGCTGGTGATGGATACCGCCGCGGGTGATCCCCGCGTGCTGGATGATGCCGCCGCCCGCTTTACCGAGCCGCTGAATCAGGTACTTTCCGGTTTCCGGCTGCCGCCGCAGGAGGAGATCCACTTTCGGCGGCTGTTCCGGGCCATTGTCCACGGCTTTGCCTCGCAGGAGGATGAGGGCTTTTTCTCCCACTACCCGGCCTCCACCGAGCTGAGCTTTGAATTTGCCATCCAGCGGTTTATCGATTGCGTGCTGGAAGCGGAAAAGAGGAACCCATCTTGAATTATACCCAAAGCGAAGAATACCTGTTTAATACCATGCCGGTCGGTCGGGCCATTGCCTCGCTGGCCGTACCTACCGTCATCAGTCAGATCATTACCGTCATTTACAATATGGCGGATACCTTTTTTGTAGGCCAGCTGGGTGATCCCAACCAGGTAGCTGCCGCCACCGTAGCGCTGCCGCTTTTCATCTTCATCACCGCGCTGGCCAATCTGTTTGGCGTGGGCGGCGCCAGCTTGATCTCCCGCTGCCTGGGACAGGGCGACCGTCAAAAAGCCGGGCATACCGCCGCTTTTTGCATCTGGAGCGCCATTGCCGTCTCCCTTATCTATGGTACAGCGGTTCTGCTGCTGCGGCCAGTGCTGCTGCCGCTGCTGGGCGCTGATGCCGAAACCTTTGATTATTCTTCCTCCTATGTGCTTTACAGCATCGGCCTGGGCGCCATGCCCGCGGTGCTCAATCCCATGCTGGCGCACCTGGTGCGCGCCGAGGGCCATTCCCGGCAGGCCAGCCTGGGGGTCGCATTCGGCGGTATCCTCAATATCCTGCTGGATCCTTTCTTTATCTTTGTGCTGGATCTGGAAATTGCTGGGGCTGGCATCGCCACCCTGCTTTCCAATCTGGCCGCAGCAGGCTACTTCGCGCTGTTCCTGCATAAGATCCGCCATGAAACTGCCATTACCATCTCTCCCCGGCAGTATACGCTGGGGCAGCGCATCCCCGGGGAGGTGCTCTCCGTCGGGCTGCCCAGCTGCCTTATCTCGGTCATGGGCGCCATCAGCAATACCGTACTGAACCACTTCACCTCCGGTTATTCCAATGCCGCCATGGCAGGCATGGGCATTGCCAAAAAGGTAAATCTGCTGGCCTTCGCTGTGGGACAGGGCATCACCCAGGGTACTCTGCCGCTCATTGGCTACAATTACACCTCCGGCAACCGCCAGCGTATGTTGAAAGCCATCTACGGCCTGCTGATGGGCTGTTTAGCTGTCTCGCTGCTCATCACCGTGCTGCTGTACTTTGGGGCCACCCCCATCACCCGCTGGTTCATCAGTGATGCCGAAACGGTGGCCCATGGGCGCACCTTCCTGCAGATCATCTGCCTGACCTGCCCCACCAGCACCTTTATCTTCTTTGCCATTACGGTGTTCCAGGCCACGGGCAAGCGGGCTCAGCCTATCTTCCTTTCCCTGGTACGCAAAGGCACCACTGATGTGCTGCTGATGCCGCTGTTCTATCACCTCATCGGCATCAATGGCGTGGCCTGGGCCTCTCCTGCCGCCGATCTCGTCGGCGTTCTCATTGCGCTTGCGGTGCTGCTGCCCTATCTGCGCCGCCTGC
>CALERQ010000094.1 GCA_937907305.1 uncultured Clostridia bacterium
AGACAAGGCGGGCAGCAGCTTGCGCCGCTCCCGCCCTAAAATTATTCTGCTCTATTTTGCACCACGTTTTGATGTTTACACAGAATTTGGGATTGACCCCGATTGAACGCAGCACGAAGCCCCCGCGGTTACCCCGCAGGTTTTTTCCCCTGGCGATCCGGGCAATGGGGCAGTCCTCCCATTTTTCCCGGCAGTAATCGCGCTTATATTTTTTCCGCTCTCCTTCGCTCTGCCAGGCCAGATGCACCCATTGCCGCGCCCGGAACCCCTCGCAGAAGATCTTGCTCGTATCTTCCGAGCAGTAGTGCGGGCATTTTACCCCGGCGTCCACATACCGCTTCCCCATTTTTCCCTCCCTTGTCACAAAACGTTACACATTTACCAGGCTCCGTCAGCCGGCCTTTCCCGGCCGCCGTCCCATATAAAAAACCGTATTGATTGCCCTCCGCCACGGTCAGCCGGTATCCCTTCGGCGGCCTCGGCGGTCTTTGCGCGCTGTATGTATGCCGTACATGCACCTCCGTTGCCCTTTCCTCCTCCGGCTTTCTGGCATTGCGGGTGGCGAAATACCGCTGCCCGCCCTGCTCCTTCGTCCAGTGGTTAAACAGATAGTTCGCCAGTCCCTGATAGTCCTGCCCCCGATCCGCGCCGTCGTAGCGGCAGTTCCTGCGCAGTACCACCGCCCGCACGCAGCGGCCGTAGCTCCAGTTCTTTTCGATCCAATCCTTGGGTATCCCGTGGCTCACCATATGGAAGTGGATCCGGTGGGTGCTCCGCCCCCGACCCATATAGATAAAGAATACCGCCTCCGGGTATTTCTTTCGGATCAGCCGCCGCCACTTTGCCCGTATTGCCCGCGCCTCGTCAAAATCCGTCACCTCATTGTCATCGTCAAAGGTGAGCGTTGCAAAAATGTCCCCGGCCGAAAAATTGGCCTGGAACTTCCGATAGTGCCGCCGCTGGGCGATCTCCGTCTTGAATTTTTCCCGCTCTGCGTCGTCCTTGAACCGGCTTCGCCACACCTTCTCCGAGTCATAGTCCTGCCCGGCGCCCTCCGGTGCACAGTAAACGATCTGCTCGCACACCGCCCCGCAGAAGATCCGCTTCTTCATCACCTTCGCCATGACGCCTCATCCTCTTTCTTTTACGCAAAAATACACATTCCCCGCCCGCCCCTCCGGGCGGGTTCTTTTTTTCCATGCCCAGAATTCTCGCACAATTGTTTGTTTTCCGCACCACCCGCACGTCCCCAGTGTCACCGGCCCCACCGGCTCCAGCTCATAGCCGTCCTCCATCCGTACCGCGCAGTACAGGCACAGCTTCGTGCTGTCCTTCAGCTTCTTCCCTTCCGCCACGCTTCCGTTCCTCCTCCAGCTTTGCCTTGTACTTTCCGTAGCTCATCCCTGCATTCATTGCCGCCACGCTGTCCTTCGTCAGCCGATCCCACCTTGGGGCGATCCGCACCGGCTTGCTCTCGCGCTTCTGGTCATACGGGCTGTCAAACCGAAATGTTCCCATCATCCTTCTCCTTAAGCATAATAGCTTCCCCCTGTATCCATGGGGATCCCGCCCTGTGCCGCGCCGATCATCAGCCGCAGTTGCCCGTAGGATTCCTCCACCTCCAGCGCCCCGGTGCCAATCCCGGCTGCTCCATCCCGGAGCAGTATAACCGCGCCGCCCCCGGGATTGGAATACACCCCCGAAATATCATCCAGATTTTGCAGCAGCAGAAGCGGCCCGTCTTCCGTCAGCGGCTTTGTGTGTACTTCAATGAATTTTGCCATCAGAGCTGCCCTCCCATCCGCTCCAGCAGCTGTCGCGCCGCGCCGCGCAGCTTCTCCGCCAGCGCCGCATCTTGTACCTTTCCCAGTGCCTCCGCCATGCGGCGGGAGTCCTCCTGCACCTGGCTGAACAGCAGCTTGAATACCGCCGCCTCCGGGTCGCTCAGCGCCGCCCGCTGCCGGGTCTCCGCCAGCGCGGCCTGGGCGGCCTTCAGCTTTCCCAGCTTCTCCTCCGCCGCTTTGTACCCTTCATCAAAATTTGGGTGCACGCCGCCCCTCGTCAGTCAGCCTGCGGTTGCCGGCTTTTAATTGTGGTATGATTGCCGGTGGCAATCATACCTTGATTCATTAGCTGTCGAGCAAAGCGAGACTGATGAGGGGAGGCGACAGCTAAAATGTGGAATGCACCTCGTTGAATGGCACTAGCCCAAAGGCTGTACCCCTCAAGCTCTCCTGAAAGGTTTAGCAGCTGTAGCCGCTTGCGGCGTAAGATTATAACTTAATGCAAAGCTGAGCTGCCGCCGCAGCGGCCCTCCGCCCCTTTCAGGGTCGTTTTTCCCATGGGTGCCGTAGTGCAGCAAAACTTTCACCCCATGATTTCCATCGGCGATAGTATCTTGGAAAAATCCGCCGAATATCCCCGCCTACTGCGCAGCCGGTGCCCTTTTGCCTCTGCGCTTGAAGCTCTCCCACAGCCGCTTCTCGGCGAGCTCCGCGTTGTACCCTTCACACAGATTAACATCCAGCGCCCCGGTCGCACCCCTTTGAAGCTCCTTATAGATTGTGCTGTGATGAACACTTAGCCGCGTCGCAATATCAATAGCCCGATCACCAATCAAATACCATGCCTCGATTTTCTTCCTGTCCTCAAAAGTCAGATACCGATACTTTCCCATCCATCTCACCTCCATCCAACATCCCCAAAAAACAAAAACCGCCCAGCCAACTCTCATGAGTCCCTGTGCGTTTAATGATAATGGACAGCGGGTGCACCAAAAAAGTCAAAAGATATTGAAAGAATCGCGCCCTTATGGTATACTAAGGCATCGTGGCAAGTTTATATTTTTTGTATTCAGGATATGAAAACGCCATCGTTTCAGAAAGCAAGAATCGTGCGGCGACTATCCCCCGAAACCCAAAACACTCTAGAGAATAAAGGAGATTTTGAAAAAGATGAAATTAGGTATCGAGGGCGATTCACCTGATTCTATATCTCAATATTGCTCCATAAATACCA
>CALERQ010000095.1 GCA_937907305.1 uncultured Clostridia bacterium
GTCCTCGATGAAATCCTTGAGGAAGTAGGAGTTCATGCCGGTGGGGCCGTTGCTGCCGGTCTCCTCTTTATCCGCCAGAATGGTAACGGAGGTGTACTCGGGGGATTTCTCGTCGATCTCCGCCATGAGGATGGGATAGGCGCAGACGCGGTCATCGTGGCCGTAGGCGCCGATCATGGAGCGGTCGAGACCGAGATCCTTGGCCTTGAAGGCGGGAACAGCGCACAGCTCGGCAGAGAGGAAGTCCTCCTCCACGATGCCGTATTTCTCAAACAGCAGCTTGGCAATGGCGATCTTGACCTTCTCGGCACCGGCGTCATCCCGCAGGGCGGCGCTGCCGATGAGGATATTGAGCTTTTCGCCCTCGATGCCCTCGGCCAGGGTCTTGCGCATCTGATCGGCGGCAAGATGCGGCAGCAGATCGGTGACGCAGAATACGGGGTCGCCCTCCTCCTCGCCGATGGCGACGGACAGGCTGGAGCCGTCCTTCCGGATGACGGTGCCGTGCAGGGCCAGCGGGATAGCGGTCCACTGGTACTTCTTGATGCCGCCGTAGTAGTGGGTCTTGAGGAAGCACTGCTCGCCCTCCTCATACAGGGGTCGGGGCTTGAGGTCCAGACGGGGGCTATCGATGTGGGCCACGCCGATGCGGACGCCCTCCGCCACGCTGCGGCGGCCGAGGGTAGCGGCGATGAGTGCCTTGCCGCGGTTATTGAGGTAGACCTTATCCCCCGCCTTGTACTGCTTGGCGTGGTCAAAGGGGACATAACCGGCCTTTTCCAGCATGGCTACGGCGGTGGTAACGGCCTCGCGCTCGGTCTTGGCGGCATCCAGGAAGGTCTTGTAACCCTCGCAGAAATCGTAAGCGGCCTTCAGCTCTTCCTCGGACATGGTCTCGGTAAGATTCTTGGGGTTCATCAGCAGCTCCTCACGCAGCTGCTCGCCCTTGGTTTTTTCACTCATGGGTATTTTACTCCTTTCGGTTTTTTGATGGATTATCACCTTCGCTTGGCAAAAGCACATACGGTTTTTGCACAGCAGAAATGCCGTGCAAAAACTCCGCAGGACTTTTCGGCGTGGGAAAATCAGATGATGACAAGGAAGAGAGCCGCAGGAATACTTGCGTATTTCAAGGCTCGATGACGCAGTCAGCGCTGATTTGCACCGCTGAAAAGCGTGTGTGTCCTTGTCAAGCGAAGGTGTTCTTTATAAGCACAAAAACCGGCGGCAGCGCTCCACCTCTTTTTCCAGGTGGGCAAGGTCCGACGAATTTGTGATAACAAAGTGGGAGCGGCGGGTGTAATACTCGTCCCCGTGCTGGTTTCTCATGCGGGCTTCGGCGGCTTCCCGGGTGATGCCGTCCCGCTCCAGCACCCGGCGCAGGCGTTCCTCCCGCGGGGTGACCACGCTGACGATGACATCGCAGAGTTTATCGCCGCCGCTTTCAAAGAGGGTGGGGGCATCCAGCACGCAGGCGCGGCAGCCAGCCGCCTCGGCGGCATCCATGCGGGATTTGCACTCCGCCAGGATGAGCGGAAAGGTGATACCGACCAGACGGCGCAGTTCCTCCGGCCGGGAAAAGACGATGGCGCCCAGCGCCTTGCGGTCGATGGTGCCATCCGGCAGGCGGGTGCCGGGAAAGGCCGCCGCGGTGCAGGCGGGGCTGTTATTCACCCCGTGGGCGATGGTATCGGCATCCAGGATCTCGATGCCGCCCCAGCGGCGCATGAGGGCGGTAACGGTGGATTTGCCGCTGCCGGTGGGGCCGGTCAGGCCGACGCGGAGCATGGGATCACCTCGGTATTTATTGGTGTATTGGAATAAGAGGCGGGCGGTATGGCGGGCTAGAGCGATGGAGGTATCCTGCAGCAGCAATCCCTCCGGTTCG
>CALERQ010000096.1 GCA_937907305.1 uncultured Clostridia bacterium
AGCTCCTCCTTTTCGCCGGTGCGGCAGGCAGCTGCCAACGCACGGTTTTCCGCCAGCTTCAGCCGGTAAAAATCCGGCTCCACCGGCGCGTTCAAAAGGCGCAGGTCATCGGGGAAGCGGCGCTCCCCCTCATCAAACTGGAAGCAATGGAACATCTCATGCGCCATATTGGCGGCAAGGGCCACAGGCGGCTGAGGATCGAGCGCCACACTCCAGATAGCGATGCGCCGCCCCTCGTATTCGATGGAGGTATTGCCGAGGAAACGGTCATCCCACGGGAAAAGCTGTCCCTCCCGGCAGACCTGTTCCTCATCGTACAGGGCAAAGGGGCAGCGGTGATAGCCGGGGTACAGCGCAGCAAAATCCAGCCGGTCCAGCTGTTCCGCAACGGCGTGGTGGCGTGGTAGAGAGGTAAAAGTTCCATGGGCGGGTCTCCTTTTCTTTGGTGGATGGGACTATTATAGCAAAATCTGTGGGGAAAGAAAAGGGCGCCGCCCCCAAGGGGACGGCGCGGAAAGGGGGAGGTTTGACAAAGCGGGATAGGAAATCACCGATAGATGATATTACCGGCCGCCACACAGTCCTTTTCGCCTTTTTTACAGACATAAAGCTGCCGGTCTGCCTTTGCGATGACCGAAAGGTCGCTCAGCTCCCTGCTGCTGGCACTGGCGACGCCAAAGGAAGCAGTAACAATGCCTTTGCCCGGCAGATCGTCCCGGGGAATGGCCGCGGCCCGGACCGCGCCAAGGAGCTCCAAGGCAATACAGCGGGCCTCATCTTCGGCAACACCCGGCAGGATGACCACAAACTCCTCACCCCCAAAGCGGAAAAGGTACCGGTCCGAGCGTTCGAGAACACACACCACGCTTTCGGCTATAAGCCTTAGGGCCTCATCGCCCTTTATGTGGGTGTAATGGTCGTTGTAAGATTTGAAGTCATCCACATCGTAGATGATGGCGCTGACCGTTTCGGGCGCCATCTTTTCGGCGATAAATGCGCAGTAAGTTTCCATCGCTTTTTTATTCAGCGTTCCTGTCATCACATCATTGTAGGCAAGCTTGATAAAGGAATGCGTCATTTCTTTGATTGCTCTTTCATTGCGGGACTGGCGGAGGAAGATGGACCGGATGGCGATAAACCCCACAACAATGGAAAAGCGCAGCAGGAAATGCTTGAACAGATCATAGTTTTCGGCATAGGGGAGCTGGCTGGGGAGCCACCAGCTGAGGGCGATCAGAACACAGATGATAACGGTATCCAGCGTTTTGTAGGTCGGCGCGATCATGATGACGAACAGGTAGCACATGGAAATGGAAAGACCGATTCCGTGGTAATTGCAGGAGACCATAAAAATGGTGACGCTGGCAATGATCATAGTGTAGTACCCCAGCAAAGCAAACCTTGCAAATGTGGAATCATACCTTTTACAAAGGGCCAGAAAGAGCAGCATGGCAAGGGAGGAGGCGACCATCATATAAAGCGGAACCATATCGATCGGGATCATTGTCTTTAATATGATGTTTTTCACCAGATAAAACCCATTGGTGAACAGATATAAAATAGCTGCGTATAATATGATCGAGAAATTCTGCCGCATAAAAATACTCTGCTCGGAGGGGATCTCATCGATCTTTACCCCAAGGATATGGCTGCAAAAGCTCCTAAACCGGGAAAACGCAATATCAGATATCCAACGAGACAAATCCGGTGCCAGATATGTTTTGTCTCCACGCTCTTTCATGTGGTCCCTCCGCAACAGATAATTCGGCATTTTTCTGCCTGCCTTATTTATTTTACCATGTTTCCGGGGAGAGCACAAGCTCCCGGCCTGGATAGCTGGGAGCTTGCCTGTGATGCTTGATAGACAGGGCAGTTGGGAGAAGAGGCTGAGGCCGCCCCCCAAGCGAGGTTCCTGAAGGAATTAGGATGTTACAGCAGTCCCTGCCGCTTCAGGGCGGGACGCAGACGGTTGGCCAGCAGCGCTGCCAGCAGGATCTTTACCACATCGCAGGGCAGGAACGGCACCACGCAGGCAGAAAAGCTGGCGAAGAACGGCGTGCCGGAAAGGATGGAATACCACAGGGTGCCAAAGAAGTAGCACACCGCGCAGCCCACGACCATCGCGACGCAGAGCTGCCAGAACCGCGCGCCCCATTTTTCCACCAGCAGGCCGGTGAAGAACGCCGCGAAAATGTAACCGACAACATACCCGCCGGTATTGCCGACGAGATTGCCCAGGCCCCCACGGAAGCCCGCCATGACCGGAACCCCCACCGCAGCCAGCAGCAGGTAAACCAGCAGGCTGAGCGCACCGCGCCACGGGCCCAATAGCGCACCAGCCAGATAAACGGCGAAAAGCGCCAGGTTAATGGGGATAAGCGGCAGCGGAATGGTGATCTGGCTGCAAACGGCAACCAATGCGGTAAAAATGGCGCACATGGTCAGTGTTTTGG
>CALERQ010000097.1 GCA_937907305.1 uncultured Clostridia bacterium
ACCCGGGCCCGCCGAAAGGTGCTTGCCGCCTATATCGCGAAAGGAGGTATGAACCATGAGTAACAATCATTATCCGCTGGATGAAAAAGCGCTGGAGGAGCAGTACGCCGATCTTCTCCTCAAGATCGCGCTGAAGGAATACCTGAAGGAGCAGGCCCTGCTGATGAAGCAGCAGGAGGACGAAGCCGCCCCCGCGCCGCAGCCGGCGCAGGAGAGCGGCAATGTAGTGACGGCGGCCTTCCGGCAGGTGGGCTGGCAGCAGGCAAAGGAGACCCTGCTGCACGGCCTGAAGAAGGGCGTCACCCGGGTGGCGGTGGTGTTCCTGGCGGCGGCGCTTACCGCTACCACCGCCTTTGCCCTCTCCCCGGTGGAGAAGAAGGAAAGCATCCTGGAAAAGGTGATCAACACGATCCGCTATTATGCCGATATGCTTACCGAACCTTCCAACATGGTGGAAGTGCCCCGCTACCGTTACGAGGAGTATTCCTTCATCGAGGTGCCGAACGAGCAGGTACAGGAGGTCATCGATACCTGGGCGATCTTCCGCAACAGCGTCGGTTTTACCAAGAAATCCGGCATCAGCCTTTCTATGGTGATGAAAGCGATGTATTATTACTGCGAAGCCAAGGGGCTGGAATACCCCTACACCGATGATACCCACACCTGGGTAGATGCCAAGGCGGTGCAGCAGTTTGCCGAATATCTTTTTGGCGCGACCAAGGAGCACCTGGACTGGGAGGTGTACCTGGAGCCCCGCTATTATGACGCCGAACGGGACGCCTACCGGGATATCTACTATGAGGACGGATACCCCGATTACACCACCATAGCCCGGAGCGGGCTGTTGAGCTATACCGAGAATGAGGACGGCACCTTTACCATTGAGCTGGTGATGGAGCCGGACAGTGACTGGAGTGAGTATTGCTATTCCCCCGAAATTATCACGGCGGATTTCAGCAGCGGACATCTGGTGCTGCTTTCCGGCACGGTAAAGGATATGCTCAGCGAAGCGGAGCTTTCGCTCACCCAGCAGCGCCTTGAATACGAGCGCAGAAACCCCACGGGCCGCCGGTAAACCTCCTCGCCGCCCGGCACGCCAAAACCGCCCCCGACCATAATGGTCGGGGGCGGCAGTGTTTGGGGCAAAAGCAGCCGGGACGGTTACTTCATCCGGCTGACCTGCTGGCGGATCAGGGCGCGCTTGAGGCGGGCTTCCGCCAGGGCCAGCTCGATATCGGTGAGGTCGCCGTGGCCCAGCTTTTCCCGGGCCCGTTCTTCCGAAGCGCGGCTGCGGGCGGCGTCGATGTCCTCGGCCCATTCGAAGGTGGTGGCGGTAAGGGTGACATGACCGCCCAGCACCGAGACCATGCCCCCCATGCAGGCGGCAATACGCTTATTCCCAGCGGTGATGACCTCGGCGGGGCCCATGCCCAGCGCCGTGACATAATCGGTGTGGCGGGCACGGATGCAGAGCTCGCCCTCGATGGAGCGCAGCCGCAGGCTTTCGGCCCGGCCGGAGAAAATCTCGCCATCCGGCGTGACAATATCAAGCGGGAATTCCGTCATGGCTTATTCTCCTTTTTTGGCCTTTTCCACCACTTCATCGATGGTGCCGGCATACAGGAACGCGCCCTCGGGCAGGTCATCGTGGCGGCCCTCGATGATCTCGCGGAAGCCGCGGATGGTTTCCTTCAGCGGGACATACTTGCCCGCCATGCCGGTGTACTGCTCCGCCACATGGAAGGGCTGAGACAGGAAGCGCTGGATCTTACGGGCGCGGCTGACCGTCTTTTTGTCCTCCTCGGAGAGCTCCTCCATGCCCATGATGGCGATGATATCCTGAAGCTCCCGGTAGCGCTGCAAAATGCGCTGGACATCCCGGGCGACCTCGTAGTGCTCCTGCCCGACGATCTCCGGCGAGAGGATGCGGCTGGTGGAATCCAGGGGATCGACCGCCGGATAGATGCCGAGAGAAGCGATGGCACGATCCAGAACGGTGGTGGCATCCAGATGGGTGAAGGTGGTGGCGGGAGCGGGGTCGGTCAGGTCATCGGCGGGGACATAGACCGCCTGCACCGAGGTGATGGAGCCCTTGCGGGTGGAGGTGATACGCTCCTGCAGGGCGCCCATTTCGGTGGCCAGGGTGGGCTGGTAGCCTACCGCGGAGGGCATACGGCCCAGCAGAGCCGAGACCTCGCTGCCGGCCTGGGTAAAGCGGAAAATGTTATCGATGAAGAGCAGAACATCCTGATTCTTGACATCGCGGAAGTACTCGGCCATGGTAAGGCCGGTAAGGCCGACCCGCATACGGGCCCCGGGGGGCTCGTTCATCTGGCCGTAGACCAGGGCGGTCTTGTTCAGAACGCCGCTTTCCTTCATTTCGTTGTACAGGTCGTTGCCCTCACGGGTGCGCTCGCCTACACCGGTGAATACCGAAAGGCCGCCGTGCTGGGTAGCGACATTATTGATGAGCTCCATGATGAGAACGGTTTTGCCGACGCCGGCGCCGCCGAACAGACCGATCTTGCCGCCCTTGGCGTAGGGGCAGATCAGGT
>CALERQ010000098.1 GCA_937907305.1 uncultured Clostridia bacterium
GTCTTGCCGGGGGTATACCCGGCTATCATACTGGTGGCGCCGTATTCACCCAGCGCGCGCGCAAAAGCCAGCACCGCACCCGCCAGCACACCCTGCCGGCAGTACGGCAACCGAATGTTCCAGAAGATATAGGTATTGGAAAGCCCCAAGGTCTTGCCCGCATGCGCCAGCGTTTCATCAAAGGCCTCAAACGCGCCGCGCACCGTGCGGTACATCAGCGGGAATACCACTACCACGGTCGCAAAGATGGCCGACCACCAGGTCATCACCATGCGGATCCCAAAATTCTCCAGTATCCATGCGCCGATGAGACGCTTTGGCCCCAGCACGCGCAGCAGCAGGTAGCCCACTACGGTGGGCGGCAGCACCAGCGGCAGGGTCAGTATCACATCCAGTACGCCCTTGATAAATCGGGGCAGCCTGGCAATGTAGTAGGCGGCTGCAATGCCGGTAAAGAACACCACCACCGCGCTGATGGCGGCGATCCGCAATGAGTTAAGTAAGGGGTACCAATCCATGAAATGCCTCCTGAAAAGGGGTTTTGGGCAGGACGCTCTGCGCCCCGCCCAATGTTATGTTGCAAAGGGTAAATTACTTGGAGAGAGGAGTAAACAGAACAGCCTCAAACTCAGCGGAAGCCTCAGCGCCCTGCAGATAAGCGAGGAAAGCAGCAGCGGCATCCTGGTTGGCAGAGGTATTGAGAACAGCAGCGGGATAGATGACCTGGCCGCACATCTCAGCGGTGGCGGTGGCAACTACCTGCAGGTTGGCGGAATAGGCATCGGAAGCATAGATGATGCCGCAGTCCACAATGCCCTCGGAAACAGCGGTGGTCACTTCCTTCACATTGGAGCCATAGGTCAGCTTGGAAACAATGGCAGCCTCATCGATCTCGTAATAAGCAAAGATCTTCTGGGTGTACTGGCCAACGGGAACATCGCTGTTGCCGATGGCGAGCATCACTTCGCCGTTCTTCAGCAGGTCAGCCAGCTGGTCAAAGCTCTCGATGCCCTTGGGGTTACCGTCGGTCACAGCCAAGGCTACCTTGTTCTCCAGCAGGTCAATGCGGCTACCAGCAACCAGCATATCCAGACCGTCGGGATTCTTATCAGCGTCGTCCTTCAGGGTGCCGTCCAGAGCGTTCATCTGCTTGGGAGCAGCGGAAATGAACAGATCGCAGGGAGCGCCTTCCTTGATCTGGGTGAGCAGCTTGCCGGAAGAATCAAAGTTGAAGCTAATCTTCACATTCTGGTTTTCAGCCATGTACTTCTCGCCGATGGCGGTCAGGCTCTCGGTGAGGGAAGCAGCCGCGAATACGGTCAGCTCTACGGTCTCGGGGGTATTGTTCTGGTTGTCATTGGCGGGCTGCTTTTCGCCGCAGGCCACCATGGTGAGTACCAGCACCAGGGCCAGTACCAGAGAAATAAACTTTTTCATGAGAGTTTCCTTCCTTCTTTTTGTTTGCATTTTGTTTTATATCTTACCGCGCAGTGCGCAAAAAAGATAACAAATTACTTGCCGAATGGGCAAATAGGATAGTGACACACCTTACAGCCCAAGCACAGGCCGCCTTCGCCCAGCGCCGCTATCTGCTGGCGTGTCACCGGCACATCGGCCGCCACATAGGGCAGCACCAGGTCAAAGATAGTCGCGCCGGCATACATTACACAGCCGGGCAGACCCATCACAGGGGTGCCATCGGGGTAATAGCCCAGCAGGAACATCGCGCCGGGCAGTACCGGCGCACCGTAGGAAATAATATTGGCTCCGCTGGCCCGGATGCCGCCGGGGGTGTTGTCATCGGGGTCCACACTCATGCCGCCGGTGCACAGCAGCACATCGGGGTGGTGTTTCTCCTTCATGGCCAGCACGGTATCCCGTACATTCTCCACCCCGTCGCCGGAATAAGCGATCTTCAGCGTTTCAATGCCATAAGCCGCCAGCTTTTCGGCCACCACCGGGGTAAAGGTATCCTTGATGAGTCCGTTCTTTACCTCGCTGCCGGTGGCGATAATGCAGGCAGTCCTGCGCACATAGGGCCGCAGCGCCAGCAGGGGCTGTTCTCCTGCGGCCTGTTCTGCCTTTTCCAGCTTCTCCTCCGCTATGATAA
>CALERQ010000099.1 GCA_937907305.1 uncultured Clostridia bacterium
GACCTGAAAAACCGGCTGGAGATTATGGCTGGAACGCCGGGCGCAGTGGGCATCAGCATCCACCAGAACCACTTTTCGCAGTCCTATGTCCACGGGGCGCAGGTGTTCTATGGCAGGGCTGCGGGCAGCCGCCATTTAGCTGAGCTGATCCAGCAGAATATCGCGGGCTATTTGCAGACCGATAACCAGCGCAAGATCAAGCAAGCGGATTCCACGCTGTTTATTCTTGATAACAACCGAACCAACCCCGTGGTGATGGTGGAGTGCGGTTTTTTATCCAACCCGAATGATACAGAGAATTTGCAGCGGGAGGAATACCAGGGAAAGCTGGCTTTTTTGATCTCTGCGGCAGTGATGGAATACGAAGCCGATCCGGCGGGGTAGGTTCCGTTTCGTGCGCGAAACGGAACCCGGTGATGAAGCGGAGGAGAAAATGACGCGCGGATAAAGCTGCTTGACCTGCGCGCATGAGGACTCCATCCAGGCCACAGGCGAGGAGAGGGCCCGTCAATGGAAGAATGGATCTCGACCATGCACGGATAGATTGGCGCGTGATAACAGGCCAGTGGCTAAGTGGAAATCTTATTACGGACAGGGAATGCCAGGTAGGTGACATAAAGGGCCGTTCAGTCAGAGGAGAATCACAGTGTGGAATGGCCAAGCGGTAGGGCCGGCACCAAAGGTGCTGAGCCCGGCCGGATAAAACAGCAAATGCTCCACGGCAGCAAAAGGGAAGAGGTTTCCTTTGACTGCCGGTGGATGAAACGGTGAAATGCCCTGGCTGGAAACGGCGGGGCAAGGAAAGGAAAACGGCATGGCAGTCAAGGAAAAAAGCATCTATGTTTGTACGGAATGCGGCTACGAAAGCGCCAAGTGGCAGGGCCGCTGCCCCGATTGCGGCAGCTGGAATACACTGGTGGAGGAGACCCGCATCATCGGCAAGGAGAAAAAGGGGCAGGCCGCTATCCAGTGGGAGCCTTCTCCGGTGATGGCCCTGGATGCGGTGGACGCCGATGAATCGGTACGGTACCATACCGGCATGGAGGAGCTGGACCGGGTGCTGGGCGGCGGCATTGTGCCGGGTGCGGCGATACTGGTCTGCGGCGATCCGGGGATCGGTAAATCCACAGTACTGCTGCAGATGTGCCGGACGCTGGAGGATGATTTGCGGGTCCTGTATGTTTCCGGGGAGGAAAGCCCCCGGCAAATAAAGCTGCGGGCCAACCGGCTGGGAGTGACCGGGGAAAAGGTGCTGCTGACGGCGGCCACCGATGCCGAACAGATAAGAGAGACGATACTGGAGAACAAGCCCGATATTGTGGTGGTGGATTCCATCCAGACCATTTCGGTCGCCAGCGTCAGCTCCTCCCCGGGCAGTGTTTCGCAGGTGAGAGAATCGGCTATGCTGCTGATCGACACCTGCAAGGGGCAGGAAATCCCGCTGTTTATTGTGGGGCATGTCAACAAGGATGGCAATATTGCCGGGCCGAAGGTGCTGGAGCATATGGTGGATACCGTCCTTTACTTTGAGGGCGATAAAAACCTGAGCTACCGCATTTTGCGTGCCAACAAAAACCGCTTTGGCTCCACCAATGAGATCGGCGTTTTTGAGATGGGGCAGAACGGCCTGCGGGAGGTGCCGAATCCCAGCGAGGCGCTGCTTTCCGGCCGGCCGCTGGACTGCAGCGGCAGCTGTATTACCTGCCTGATGGAGGGTACCCGGCCCATTTTGGTGGAGATACAGGCGCTGGTGACTAAAACCAGCTTTGGCAACCCGCGGCGGGTGGCTACTGGCTTTGATATGAACCGGACGGCGATGCTGCTGGCAGTGCTGGAGAAGCGCGCGGGCTTTTATATGGGGAACCTGGATGTCTTTGTGAACGCGGCTGGCGGTATGCGGGCGGACGAGCCCTCCGCTGACCTGGCGGTGGCGATGGCGGTGCTGAGCAACCTGCTGGATAAGGTGATCCCCGATGATATGCTGCTGCTGGGCGAGATCGGCTTGGCGGGAGAGATCCGCTCCACGCCGCAGGTGCAGCAGCGAGTAGGGGAGGGCTACCGACTGGGCTTCCGGCGGTTTTTGGTGCCGAAAAGCTCGATGAAGACGATGAACGCGGTAGACTACCCCGAGGCGGAATTTATACCGGTGGGACAGCTGGGCGAAGCAGTGCGGCTGCTGCGAAACTAACAGAACAGACAAAAAATGACGGTTTACCGGATGGTATGCCGTCTTTTTTGCGGAAATTTGTAGTGAAAGTGCACAATAGATAACAGAAAATTTATGCTGATATGTAAAATCGCTTATAAACTTATTGACAGGGACAGGGGGGCGGAGTATATTGTAGTTAAATTGGTCGGCCAACCATTTTAAGTACGAAACAAAATGTAATCCAAGGAAAGGTGCTGCCGAAGGGGAAGAGCCTGAGGCGGCAAAAAGGAGGATTTATTTTATGCTGAGTTTTTGGCGTGCGATTTTCTATTCATCCTTGCTCGACCCGATTTTTAGGGCAGTATCTTCTGCCCTGGGCGTAACAGCGCAGGTATGTAAAGAGTACTGCACCAGCGGCGTAATGGAGTATGGTTTGACCATGCTGCTGATCGTGCTGGCTGTCATTTTGGTCATTGTTGTTATTCGTCTGTTCGGCTTGCTGAACGGTGGCAACCTGAGCGGCAAGTACAACCCTGAAAACCTGGAAAAGGTGAAGAACAGCCCTCTCGCGGGCAAGAACATCGTTTTCCTGGGTTCTTCTGTTACCAAGGGCTTTGCGGCCTATGGCAAGTCTTTCGTTGACATGATCGCTGCCCGCACTGGTGCCACCTGTGTGAAGGAAGCGGTAAGCGGCACCACTTTGGTGGATGACAACGCCAAGAGCTATGTGGCTCGTCTGAAGGCGCTGGACCCCAAGACCCCCTGCGACCTGTTTGTTTGCCAGCTTTCCACCAATGACGCTACCAAGAAGAAGCCTCTGGGCAAGGTAGCGGCTGCCGGTGAAGCCTACGACACCAAGACTGTCTGCGGCGCGATGGAGTACATCATCGACTACGCCAAGAAGACCTGGAACTGCCCCATTGCTTTCTATACCAACCCCGAGTATGCTTCTCCCGAATATAAGGACATGGTGGAGGCGCTGTATGCCACCGCCAAGAAGTGGGATGTTGCGGTCATCGACCTGTGGAATGACCGTGAGCTGAACACCAAGGAAGCGAAGAAGCACACCTGCATGAACGACCAGATCCATCCCACCAAGAAGGGTTATGCCCTGTGGACCCCTGTAGTGGAAGCGGCTCTGGAAAATGTTATTGCCGGTAAGGCTGTTCCCGCACGCCCCAAGACTGAGCCTGCCGTGACCCGCGAGACTGTTGCCAAGAAAAAGAGC
>CALERQ010000100.1 GCA_937907305.1 uncultured Clostridia bacterium
CGCCGCCAGGCGACCACAATCTTGACCTAAAAAACTCTTTTGACTACTTTTCTTCGGAGAAAAGCTGCCCCCGCCGGGCAGGCCAGATTTTCCCCCGGTATAGTCCCGACCGCCGCCGAATATAGATAAAGCAACAGGCAAAACAGGAGGGTAAAGCATGGGATATTACTGGCCGGAGGGCATGCTGCTGGAAACCGAGGAAAACCGATATTACCTGCAAAATGAGGAAACACTGCAAAGCGCCATGCGCATCGGGCAGATTTTGGAGGGGCGGGCGCTGCTGTGCGATTATGACCACAACCTGGTGGTGGATATGGGCTGCTGCCGCGGGGTCATCCCCCGGGAGGAGGGCGCCCTGGGAATCAAAGAGCAGACGGTGCGGGATATCGCCATCATCTCCCGGGTGAATAAACCGGTCTGCTTTCTCATCACGGCGATAGAGCACGATGAGGCCGGGACACCGCGGCCCATTTTATCCCGGCGGGCGGCGCAGCTGCGCTGCCGCTCCGAATACATAGACCATCTGACCCCTGGGGAGATCATCCCCGCGCGGGTGACACACCTGGAAAGCTTCGGCTGCTTTGTGGATATCGGCTGCGGGCTGCCCTCCCTCATCAGCATCGATCAGATCTCGGTTTCCCGCATCAGCCACCCGCGGGACCGCTTTGCCGTGGGAGAGAGCATCTATGCCGTGGTAAAGGCGGTGGAGCCGGAGGGCCGGGTGCAGCTTTCTCACAAGGAGCTGCTGGGCAGCTGGGCAGAAAATGCGGCCATGTTCCTGCCGGGAGAAACGGTGGCGGGCATCATCCGCAGCGTGGAGGACTATGGCGTCTTTGTGGAGCTGACCCCCAACCTGGCGGGCCTGGCGGAGCCCTGCGAGGGCGTGCGCGCAGGCCAGCACGCGGGCGTGTATATTAAAAGCATCCTGCCGGAAAAAATGAAGATCAAGCTCATCATCGTGGATGCCTTTGACGCGCCCTACGCCCCGCAGCCGGTGCAGTATTTCCTCACCGAGGGGATACTGCGGCGCTGGCGCTATTCCCCGCCGGAATGCGGCCGGGTGGTGGAGACCGTCTTTGGCGAATGATGCTACCCCTGCGCCAACAGCCGCTTATCTTATGTGGCTTTGCACAACCGCCCTCAAGTATTCAAGTGTATATTTGGCTAATTATACGAAAATTTCAAAAATCCCTGCCGGAAAGCAGGGATTTTTGCCGCGTTTTGCGTACTAGAATTTATGGAGGGAGTTTTACGGGTCTTGTGGCATCTGGCCTGCCGTTCAGGCCGGGGAAAGGCCGATGCGGGCACTGCCGGAGACGAGATAGTAGGTGGTATCCTTCTCCAGGGCATCGCTGATGAGGGTGACATAACCGACCGAGGTTTCCGGGGTGAAGGAGAGTATGGGGACGCTCTCCTCCGCCGCCGTGACGGTTAAGGGCCGGCCGCCGGTCAGCCACAATTCCACACTGATGCGGGGCAGACCGGTATACAGCTGCAGCTCCTCCGGGAGGGATCCGGCCGCCAGCAGGGTGCCGCCGCTGACGCGGGCCGCGGTGGCCCGCAGGGGGTTCTGCTCCCGGCCGGAGCCGAGCAGCAGGCTGCCGCCGGACTGGAACAGTGAGCCGCCGATATCCAAAGCATGGGTCCCGGCGCAGATGGAAAGACTGCCGCCGGTCACGGTCATTTTCCGCAGGTCGGCGGCGGGGTCGGCCTCGGAACCGGCATACCCGCCGGAGAGGGTCAGTCCCTCCTCCGCGGCGGTAATGGACAGGCTGCCGCCGGAAAGGGTCATATCTCCCGCCACGGCGCCACGACGGGCAGTAAGGATGGAAACATCCCCAGCGGAAAGGGTAAGCTGCTGGGTAGTAATGGCGGTATCGCCGCCGGAAATGATGACGCGGCTGCCGGCCAGCTGGGTGCTTCCCCCGGAATAGAGGGCGGCATCGCTGCAATCCAGCGTAAAGGCGCCGCCGGAAAGCGCCAGGGATCTGCCGGCAAAAAGGCCCCGCGCGCTGTCGCTCACGATCGGCTCCCGGCTGACGATGGCCTGTTCTTCGGCGGGCTGCTGCTGGGGCAGACCGCCCCACAGGCCCCATTTTTCGGCGGTTTCGCCATAGCTGGCATTGCCGCTGCCGCCGCCGGTGGTGATGTGGTACTCCCCTGCCGTGGCCGAAAGGCTCCCGGCAGCCGTGATGCCGTCGCCGCCGCAGATGAGGGCCACCGTGCCCCCCGCCAGGGTCACGCTGCCCTGCCCGGATTTGGCGGAACTGGCCGAAAGGCCGGTGCGGCCGCAGGCAATGGAAAGTTGTCCGCCGCTGATTTGCAGCTCCTGCCCGGCAAGCAGGCCATCCCGCCAGGCGGTGATCTCCAGGGTGCCTTCCGCTACGGCCAGGGTACTTTCGCTGCGCAGGGCATCATTATGGATGGCCTCCACCGAAAGGCTGCCCCCGCCGGTGATGAGCAGGTCGCCCTCCACGCTGATGGCGGCTTCCCGCACCTTGCTGCCGGAATAGAGATAGCTTTTTCCGTCGGAGATGGTATTCTCGGTGCCATCCTCCAGCAGCAGCACCACGGTGCCGCCGCCATTGGAGTAGATGACCGGGCCCCGTTCACAGTGCATATCCACCCCGCGCAGCACCAGCCGGGCCGTTTCCCCTGCCGGGATCTCCACGGTGAGCTGGGCATCCTGCAGGGTACCGCTGAGCAGATAGGTGCCTCCCTGGGAGATGATGACCCGGGAAGCGGTGGCGGTGACATTGGGGGCATTGCTGATGACGGAATCGACATTGAACTGCAGGATATAATACGGCTCCTGCTGCCACTGGGAATGATCGGCCGTCATGGGCGCGGTCATGGATTCCAGCGGTTCGTTTTCCTGCGGGGCATGGCCGCAGCCCGCCAGCAGGGCCAGCCCAACGGCCAAAAGCATCATTCGTTTCATCGGTTCGGCCTCCTTTCGCCTTGGGGGGAGCTTTGGGGTTTGTATGCTTATTCTGGCCCTATC
>CALERQ010000101.1 GCA_937907305.1 uncultured Clostridia bacterium
GCAGGGGGCAGGCGGCGGAGCCGCTGCCGGGCGGAGCCCGGCCTCCCGGCGCCCCGGCGGGGCGCCGGGGTACGCCCGCGAAGGCGGGCGTGCGGCGGAGCCGGTGGGCGGGAAAATAAGCGGTTTTACCTTGTAATAGGGCGGGAAATGTGGTAAAATATATGCCTGTGATTTGCGCCGCGGTGGAAAAGCGGCAGAAAATAAGTGCCAAAGGAAGGACGAAACACTGTGGCAAGTTTGAAAGAGGAAATCAGCCGGCGGAGAACCTTCGCCATTATCTCCCACCCGGATGCCGGTAAGACCACGCTGACCGAGAAATTCCTGCTGTACGGCGGGGCCATTCAGCTGGCGGGTTCGGTAAAGGGGAAGAAAACCGCGCGCCACGCGGTCTCCGACTGGATGGAGATCGAAAAGCAGCGCGGTATTTCGGTCACCAGCTCGGTAATGCAGTTTGAGTACCAGGGGTACTGCATCAATATTCTGGATACCCCGGGACACCAGGACTTCAGTGAGGATACCTACCGCACCCTGATGGCGGCGGACAGCGCCGTGATGGTCATTGACGCCGCGAAGGGCATCGAGCCGCAGACCCGAAAGCTTTTTAAGGTGTGCGCCATGCGGGATATCCCCATCTTTACCTTTATCAATAAGCTGGACCGCGAGGCGCGCAATCCCTTTGACCTGCTGGAGGAGCTGGAAAAGGAATTCGGCATAGGCACCTATCCGGTGAACTGGCCCATTGGCTGCGGGGTGGATTTTAAGGGGGTATTTGACCGCGACCGGCGGGAAATTCTGGCCTTTAATGAGTTCCACAACGGGCAGAACAAGCTGGCGACCATCGAGTGCGACATCACCGATACCGCGCGGCTGGATGAGCTGCTGGGGCCCTACCAGCGGCAGGCGCTGGTGGATGATATCGAGCTGCTGGACGGCGCGAGCTATGAATTTGACCTGGAAAAGGTGCGGCACGGCAAGCTGAGCCCGGTATTCTTCGGCTCGGCGCTGACCAACTTCGGCGTGGAGACCTTCCTGGAGAACTTCCTGAAGATGACGACGCCCCCGCTGCCCCGCAAGACCGCCGACGGCGTGGTGGACCCCTTTGACGAGGGCTTTTCCGCCTTTGTGTTCAAGATTCAGGCAAACATGAACAAGAACCACCGCGACCGCATCGCCTTTATGCGGATCTGTTCCGGCAAATTCCAGAAGGACACCGAGTACCTGCATGTGCAGGAGGGCAAGCGAATCAAGCTGGCGCAGCCGCAGCAGATGATGGCGGAGAACCGCGAGATCATCGAGGAGGCGTATGCCGGCGATATCATCGGCGTGTTCGATCCCGGTATTTTCTCCATTGGCGATACGGTGTGCGACCCCAAGATGAAGGTGCAGTTTGAGGGCATTCCCACCTTTGCGCCGGAGCACTTCGCTGCGATAGAGCAGGTGGATACCCTGAAGCGCAAGCAATTCGTGAAGGGCATTACCCAGATCGCGCAGGAGGGCGCCATCCAGATCTTTACCGAGCCGGGCGGCGGCATGGAGCGCATCATTGTGGGCGTGGTGGGCGTGCTGCAGTTTGAGGTGCTGGAGTACCGGCTGAAGAATGAGTACGGTGTGGCGATCCGCCGCAGCGACCTGCCCTATGGGTATATCCGTTGGATCGCGAGCCGGGAGGCCGACCCCAAGGCCATGACGCTGACCAGCGACACCAAGTGGGTGCAGGATCTGAAGGGCAACAACCTGCTGCTCTTCGCGAGTGAGTGGAATATTCAGTGGGCGCTGGAGCGCAACGAGGGCCTGCGGCTCACCGAATTTAACAGAGAATAAAAGAAAAGGCGGCTCCGGGAGGGGCCGCTTTTTGACAGGGGGGGACGAACCTTGGTGGGTGGGGGAGGCCCGCAGGGCCGGCCGCCGCAGGCGGCCGTGGGCGGCCGGAGGCCGCCTAACCCCGGCGAAGCCGGGGTGCCCTGCGGGCCGTAGCCTGCGGGCTGCACAAACCGGCGGGAGGCAGAAAAAGCGACCCTGTGACGGGTCGCTCTTTTGGTGCGGAGAAAATTTTATTCGGCTACGGCAATGGGGGCGTCGGGGGCGTTCTTGCGGACGCTCTCAATGCCATTGAGGCAGCTGGCCTTGGCCTTGTAGCCCTCGGAGGTGGCGATGATCTCGCCGTTGCGGGCCTTGAGGCGGAAGCGGAACTCGCCGGCCTTATCCGTGTAAACCTCGAATTTGGGGTTGGTGACGGTCTCGAAGCCCTCGACGGTCTGATCCTCGAGCTTGGCTTCCACGGCGTTTTTACGCACGCTCTCAATGCCCTTTTTGCAGGCGGCATCGCCGGAATACACCTCGGAGGTGGCGATGACCTCGCCGTTGCCGGCTTTCAGGTCGAACTTAACGCCGCCGTTTTTGGTTTCTTTCATTACAAACTTGCCCATGTGGTACCCTCCTAAAAGAAGTTTCTTGGTAGTTCTATGTTACATTGTTTTGGGCCGGAATGCAAGCGAATGAGCGAAATTCGCCGGGAAAAGGTTTTCTTTTGGGCAGAACCGTGGTAAAATAGGAATAAATTTTACGGCGAAAAGGAGTGACAAGCCATGCAGATGGTGGAGATAAACAGCAAAAATGTGGACAGCATCACCAGGGAGGGCAAGACCTACCTGTACTTTACGGCGGGATTCAGTCCCTTTGCGGCGGCGATGGAGCCGGTGTATGAGAAATTCCTGGCGGAGGCGGAGCGCTACGATGTAAAGGTATGCCGCATCAATGTGACGGATGACATTGCGCTGGGGGAGCGCTTCCATGTGAAGGACCTGCCCACCATGCTGGTATTCCGCGATGGGATGCGGGTGCATACCACCGAGGGCATTGTGCTGCCGGAGCATTACACCAATTTGCTGAAGTTTTATTGAGAAAAAAGAAGGCCTGCCGCTTTGGCGGGCTTTTTTAATAACCCGAAAGATGGGAACG
>CALERQ010000102.1 GCA_937907305.1 uncultured Clostridia bacterium
CTTCGGCCCCGGCAGGCCGCAAGATTGGCTTTCTGCTCCAGCTTTCCTCAGTGCGGCAGCCAGGCCTTGACCAAGCAGCTCTGCTTTCGCATTTCCCGGCCTAACTATCGGCATTTCACCGCCCCCAGCGGCCTTGATTTCTGCTCCTGCTTCGGCCCCGGCAGGCCGCAAGATTGGCTTTCTGCTCCAGCTTTCCTCAGTGCGACAGCCAGGCCTTGACCAAGCAGCTTTGCTTTCGCTTTTCCCGGCCGGGCTATCGGCATTTCGCCGCCCCCAGCGGCCTTGATTTCTGCTCCTGCTCTGCTCTGTGCAGCCGCCAGGCTTCGGCCCGCAGGGCGTTTCGGCCTTGGCCGAAACCAGCGGCTTCGCCGCTGAACCCGCCTGCGGCGGGTTGCCCTGCGGGCCGCCCTCTCCCGGCAGGCTTGGATTTCAGCATTTTCCGGCCCCTCACGGACCGCGAATTTTACCTCGCTCCCAGCCGGAATTACGCTTTCCCGGCCAGGTACTCGTCGATCTCCCGCGCCGCCTTTCGGCCGGCCCCCATCGCCAGAATGACGGTGGCTGCCCCGGTCACCGCGTCCCCCCCGGCAAAAACGCCCGGCAGGGAGGTACGGCAGCTGCCTTCCTCGGTGGTCAGCCGCCCGCGCCGGTCGGCCGCCAAACCGGCCGTTGTCCGGTGCAGCAGGGGGTTCGGCGTTGTGCCGATGGCCATGATGACCGCGTCGCAGTCCAGGGTAAACTGCGCCCCCGGCACCACTTCGGGACGGCGGCGGCCGCTTTCATCCGGCTCGCCCAGGGCCATGGTGTCGCACCGGATCCCGGTGACAAAACCGTTCTCATCCCCCAGGATCTCCACCGGGTTGGTCAGCAGCCGGAAGGTGATGCCCTCCTCCTCGGCGTGCTCTACTTCCTCGGCCCGGGCAGGCAGCTCCTCCCGGCCCCGCCGGTACACAATGGTCACTTTGGCTCCGCAGCGCAGGGCGCACCGGGCGGCATCCATGGCCACATTGCCGCCGCCCACGACCACCGCATGCTTGGTGGACATGAGGGGGGTGGCGGCCCCCGGCTCGGCGGCGTGCATCAGGTTGATGCGGGTCAGCCATTCATTGGCGGAAAAAACGCCGCACAGCGTTTCTCCCGGAATGCCCATGAAGTTGGGCAGGCCGGCCCCGCTGCCCAGGAATACGGCCGAAAAGCCGTCCTTCAGCAGCTCCGCCACCGGTATCGTCCGGCCTATGACGGTGTCGGTCCGGATGGTGACGCCCAGCTTTTCCAGCCCGGCGATCTCCTCATGCAGGATGTCCTTTGGCAGGCGGAAGGCCGGGATGCCGTAGGCCAGCACCCCGCCGGGGGTGTGCAGCGCCTCAAAAACGGTGACGGAATAGCCCATCCGGGCCAGCTCGCCGGCGCAGGCCAGGCCGGCTGGCCCGGAGCCGACCACGGCGACCTTTTTGCCCTTTTCTTCGGCGCGGGATGGAGCCTTCGGCTTCTCCTGGGCCCGGTGCCAATCGGCCACAAAGCGCTCCAGTCGGCCGATGGCGACGCTTTCGCCCTTCTTGCCCCGGACGCAGACGGCCTGGCACTGGTTTTCCTGGGGGCAGACCCGGCCGCAGACGGCGGGCAGGGTATTATCCGCCGAGAGAATTTCCCAGGCGGCGGCAAAATCGCCTTCGGCGACCTTGGCGATAAACTGCGGGATATGGACGCCCACCGGGCAGCCGCCGCGGCAGGGGGCGCCGGGGCAGCCTAGGCAGCGGCGGGCCTCCTGCATGGCGGTTATTTCATCGTAGCCCAGGGCCACCTCCTCAAAATTGCGGCAGCGGACGGACGGGGACTGTACCGGCATGGGGGCGGCGGTGGGGGAGAGATTGAGATTCTGATTCACGGGGATTCCTCTTTTCGGGTAGGGATTTTATGGGAAAATGGGATGGAAAGCGGCAGGCGGCCCGCAGGGCAAGCCGCCGCAAGGGGCGGCTTCGGCGGTCGCAGACCGCCGGGTTCGGCCGGAGGCCGAACCGCCCTGCGGGCCGGATCCGGCCTTCTGCGCAAATTTTGGTCAAGGGGATCGGCCGGCTTCCCGGCCCGGCGGGGTGCCGGGGAGAAGCGGCCTGGGGAAAGCCGGTGGAGGGGGGCAGGGCAAAACGGGACCGGGCCGCCGCGCCGGGAAAAAGCAAGGTGAAATGGCGGGCTTGCGGTTTGCTGGAGCTGGGGTCCCAGCAGGGGGCGGGGCGCCCGAAGGGCGCTTCGGCTCCGCCGAAGCCGGCGGCAAAGCCGCCGAGGCCGTCCGCAGGACGGCCTGCCCTTCGGGCGCCCCGGCCGCGCGGAGATCCAGCGAAAACGCGGGGTTACTTCGGCTCCAGGCCCAGCAGACGGCAGGCGGCTTCGCGGCTTTGCTGCTCCTGCGCGCGGTAAATGCGACCGCGGCGGATGGCCTCGGCGAAATCCACCTGGTGCCCGTCAAATTCGGGCCCATCCACGCAGGCAAAGCGCACCTGCCCGCCTACGGTGAGGCGGCAGCAGCCGCACATGCCGGTGCCGTCGATCATGATGGGATTCATGCTGACGGTGCAGGGGGTATCCCAGCGGGCGGTCATGTCACTTACGGCTTTCATCATGGGCAGGGGGCCAATGGCGAAAACCATGTCAAACCGTTCGCCCTGCTGCAAAAGGCGCTCCAGCGCGCCGGTGACAAAGCCCTGTTCTCCGGCGGTACCGTCATCGCTGCAGAGGAGAAACCGATCGCTGGAAGCGGCCATTTCCCGCGCCAGGATGACCTGCTGGGCGCTGCGGAAGCCGGCAATGGCGGTGACCCGGCATCCCATGCGGTGCAGGGCGGCAGCAGTGGGCAGGGCGATGGCGCAGCCCAATCCGCCGCCGATAACAGCGGCATTCCGGAAGCTCTCGATGTGGCTGGGACGGCCCAAAGGACCGGTAAAGGTGGGCAGGGAGTCACCGGGCCGGAGGGAATCCAGCAGCAGGGTGGTGCCGCCCACCACCTGGTAGACGATGGTGACGGTCCCGGCCTCGGGGTCAAAATCCGAGATGGTGAGGGGGATACGCTCGCCCTCCTCGGTGGGGCGGAGGATGATGAACTGACCGGCGGCGGCATGGGCGGCCACCTCCGGGGCCGAGAGTACCATGCGGCTGATGCCGGGGGCCAGGGTTTCTTTACGGAGGATGGGTGCTTTCATGGGGGGATTGCTTCCTTTCGGGGGTGAAATTGGTGGAGCGCCAAAAAGCAGGCGCGAAAAGACAGGGCGCCGGGAGGTGCGTACAGACGAATATGCCAGCGGATGCGGCCCAAAGCGGAGCAGGCCGCTGCGCGGCAGGGCGGGCTATGGGAGCGGCTGCTTGACAGGGGGCGGCGCAGATGGGGTGCATTTGCAGAGTGAAGCCGCAAACCCCGGAAAAGCGGGGATGTTTACAGGCGGATGTATTTATAAATACAAGCGCATACAGCTTAAAGCAGGGCAGGTCTACATAGGATTCTGTCACGCTTAGTTGCGCAGCAGGGGGCCGTAGGAGTGGCTGCCTGACAGGGGGCGGAGTGGTATTTACAGGGATAAGCCGAAAACCACAGGAAAAGCAAGGGCGGTGATATACCAGCGTATTCAGGCCAAAGCGGGGCAGGCCTGGATGGGGTACTATTAGGCTGAGCTGCGCGGCGGAAAGAGCGGTACATGCGTGAGTCCTGATTATGGGACAGTGCGCCTGCTATACTGGGGACAGTAAAGCGAAAGGGGTGCCGGATATGCGCTATGAGATGAGATTTGTGCGGGGCCATGTGGAGGTTTACGACAAGGACGGATGGTTTGTGTTTTCCGCCGACAATGAGCGGGAGGCCGAGGAGGACCTGGCGCTGCTGATCGCGTGAGTAGGGGCAGGGGGCAGAGGTTTGGGGGCGGCAGCCCCGGCGGCGGAGCCGCCGTGAGGCCCCCGCAGGGGGCCGTGGCCGGCCCGGAGGGCCGGCCGGGATGCCGCCCGATGCCAGGCCCCGGCAGAAACTCCGAAATTATACGATGAGGGTCACGGCATTTTTGTTATTGAGGATGTGGGTATGGCTGAAGGTGCCGCCGTACTCGCCATCGATGGTCCAGCTGATCTCGTGGCTGGATTCGAAGGTGATATCTGAGGCGCGGAGCATTTTGACCAGCGGGCCATCGTAATTCTGGGTCATCAGGGCGGTGAGCATGGCCTGTGCCTCGATGGCGTTGGTAGGGTTTTTGACCAGAAGCAGCTCGTACATGCCATCATCCAGCAGGACCTTTTCGGGATCGAGCTTTAAGACGCCGCCCAGCGAGATGGTATTGGTGACGGCGCCGAAAAGATAATCCTCCTCGAACGGTTCGCCATCGGCGGTGATCCTGACATGGATGGGCTGGATCTTGCCCAGGCTCTTGACGCCCTCCAGGATATAGGCCAGGTGGCCCAGCGCGTTTTTGATCTCCTGGGGGGTGGCGTAGCTCGTTTCGGTAAAGGCGCCAAAGGCGGCGATGTAATTGAAGTAGCGGTCATTGAGGGTACCGACATCCATGTGGAACTCATTGCCGGTGACGGCCCGCAGGGCGGCTTCCTCCACCCGGGTGGGCAGCCGCAGGCTGACGGCCAGATCATTGGTGGAGCCAAGTGGAATATAGCCCATGGGGCGGCGGTCCTGCCGCTGCATCATGCCGCTGACCATTTCATTCAGGGTGCCATCGCCGCCGCAGCAGACGACCAGATCGAACCGGCCGGCATCCTCCAGCACTTTTTGGGTGCAATCCAGCCGGGCGCGGGTGGGGTAGACGGTGACCTCGTAATCGTGGTCGGAAAAGATTTTGACCATCTTGTAGAGGTCGGTTTGGGCCTGCTGGCGGCCGGCCATGGGATTGATGATAAACAGAAGCTTTTTCATGGGGTGTTTTCTCCTTAGCATCAAATGGGATGGGGTGAGCGGGGGCGGAGGGCCGACACGAGCGGAGCTCGTGTGTTTCGGCGGAGCCGAAACGGCCTGCGGCCCGGATCCTGCGGCTTGCGGGAATTTGCCGAGGACGGGCCCGGATCTTTAGCGGGTGAGGATAAAGCCGGAGAGAGTTAGCCGTACTGCGCGAGAACCGACCGCAGGTGGTGCTGGAACTGCTGGGCGACCGGCTGGGGCGAGAGGACCTGCACCGAGGTGCCGAGGCCGGTGAGCCAGGCAAAGAACTGCGGGCTGGGTACCACCTCCACGGTGATGGTGAAGCCCGCCGGGGTGGGGGTGAGGACCCTATCCCGGCCAAAGCGGTCAAAGACAATATTGGCCATACTTGCGGCAAATTGCAGGGTGATCTGCTGGGGTTCGCCGCCGTACATGCCAAAGACCTTGCGGGAGTATTCCGCGGGGTCAAAGTGGGAGAAGAGCTCTTTCCCCAGGCGTTCCTCGCCGGTCTGGGCGATGGATTCCATCTTATCCACCCGGTAATGGCGGCGCTCCCCGTGCTCGGCATCGTAGCCGACGAGGTAGTAATTTTCGTCATCCCACAGGAGCGCCCAGGGGCTGATCTGGTAGCGTTTGCCCTCGTGCCGGTATTTCTTTTTGCCGGTGATGTCCCAATCGAAATAGCGGAAGGTGATGCGGCTGCCGGCGGCGATGGCGCTGTGCAGGGCATCCACATTGTAGTAGATGCTCTCGTTCATATTCTTGACCCGGTGGGTGACATAGACCTGACGGCGCAGGGCCTGGGCCTCGTAGCGGCTGGACAGTTTTTCCAGCTTGGCGATGAGCTCATTGCTTTTGCGCAGGGAGAGGAATTTGCTGCTCTGCACGGCATCCACCAGCAGCTTTAATTCCGGCAGCTGGAACTCCCGGCTGGCCACATAGTAGCCGCCGCCCTGGGCCTTGCGGTACTCCACATCCAGGCCGCACTGACGCAGGGCTTCAATGTCATCGTAGAGGCTTTTGCGCTCGGCGGGGATATCGTGCCGGGCCAGGTATTCGATCATTTGGGGGATGGTGGCGGGGTGTTCCTCATCGGTATTTTGCAGCAGGAACTGCCACAGGTACAGGCACTTGAGCTTTTGGTTGGCGGCGCGGGCCATGGGGTCCCTCCTCCCGGTGAATTTTACGCCACCATTTTACCATAGCGTGTGGGGAAATACAATGGACAAAGGGCGCGGTTGGGGGCGGCTTTTCCGTGGTGAAAAGGAGGCAAAAGGATTTTTGGGGGCTGGTTGGTGGTCGCCTGGCGGCGGGGTGGAGCCTTTTGCAAGGGCATAACCTGTACGCATGCCCCTGGAGCCTCCCTTGTGTAAAGGGAGGTGGTGAGCGGAGCGAACCGGAGGGATTGCCGACACAAACTATGCCCAGTTTCATTTCGCCTTCGGCGTCGCGGAGATTATGCAGGGTGCAAGGCCAGTACGCCTGCCCGGCGGGGGATAGTTTGTGGTCGCCTTCGGCGTCGCGGAGTCACCGGAGGGTGACGGCCTGTACGGCTCGCCGCCGGGGCCCTACTTTTCTATGAAGAAAAGTAGGCAAAAGGATTTTTAGGGGCTGGTTTGTGGTCGCCTTCGGCGTCACGGAGTCACCGGAGGGTGACGGCCTGCACGGCTCGCCGCCGTGGCGTTCCTTTTACTTGTGTAAAAGGAACCAAAACACACTTGGGGCTGTGCCCCAAGACCCCCTTACCGCTAAGCTGCGGCTGGATACGAACGATGCTAAAGCATCGTCCGTA
>CALERQ010000103.1 GCA_937907305.1 uncultured Clostridia bacterium
ACAGCCCCAAGCGTGTTTTGCCTACTTTTGCACGAACAAAAGTAGGCCCCCGCCGGGTAGGCGTACAAACTAAAACCTTTTATAAAACTGCTCCCCGCCGAAGGCGAGATGAAACGATCGCCATGGTTTGTGCCATCAATCCCTCCGTCACGACTGCGCCGTGCCACCTCCCTTTGCACAAGGGAGGCTTTCGCCGACAGGCGACCGCTAATTTGGCCAACTCCCTTTTGCTGCTTTTTTGCGGGGGGAAAAGCAGGCTTCCGCCGACAGGCGGCAATATCCCCCGGCAGGGTGGGAAAAAGCGGGCAAAAACCGCATGAATACAGGCAAAAAGGCTTGACTTACCGGTTGCATCTGTGTTATGATGTCATTACCTCTCGGAGAAGGGCCTTTTTTTCGTGTGCGTTTTTGGCCTTTTGGGCCGTTGCTTTTCCCGCACGGAAGAGCGGCTGATTCACTTCTCGCCACAAAGAGGGAGGCAAAAGAAATCCGAAGTATAATAGGAGGTGCCGACTAAATGAGAGTCAAGATCACTCTGGCTTGTACCGAATGCAAGCAGCGCAACTACAACACCATGAAGAACAAGAAGAACGATCCCGACAGACTGGAAATGAACAAGTACTGCCGCTTCTGCCGCAAGCACACTGTTCACCGTGAGACCAAGTAATAAGGAGGAGTAGGAAAATGGCTGAGACCGCTAAGAAGCCCAATATCTTTCAGCGTTGGGCACGCTCCTTCAAGGATATGCGCGGCGAGATGAAGAAGGTAGTATGGCCTACCAAAAAGCAGGTCATCAATAATACCCTCATCGTACTGGCAGTCGTCCTGATCTCCGCTGTGGTTATCTGCGGACTGGACGCCCTGTTCTCGCTGGTTATCAAGCTGCTCATCAAGGCCTGATCCGCCGCCGATGAGCCGGGAAACCAAAAAATCAATACCAAACGGGAGGGAACCAAATGGCTGAAGAAGCAAAATGGTATGTGGTGCATACCTACTCCGGGTATGAGAACAAAGTGGCCGACAGCATCGTGAACGCGGTGGAAAACCGGCAGCTGCATCACCTCATTACCGATGTAAAGATCCCGACCGAAATGGTGGTCGAGATCAAGGATGACGGCCAGAAGGTGGAAAAAGAGCAGAAGCTCTTCCCCAGCTATGTATTTGTCAAGATGATCATGACAGATGACAGCTGGTATGTTGTCCGCAATATCCGCGGAGTGACGGGCTTTGTGGGCCCTGGCTCCAAACCGGTGCCGCTGACGGAGGCAGAGATCGATCGCTTCCAGGTGGAGAACCGGCAGATCACGACCAACTATGCCGTGGGCGACAGCGTAGAAGTTACCGGCGGCTATCTGGAAGGCTTTGTGGGCGTCGTGGATGCCATTGATACCGAAAAGCAGCTGACCCGCGTCACCGTTTCGATGATGGGTAAGGATGTAACGGTAGAGCTGGCCCTGAACGAAGTGAAGCCCCTGGAATAAATAAAAGCAACACCAATAAAACCGCAGGCCCGTGCGTAAACGGGCCGATAGGCTAAGCCCCCAAAAGAGCCGGGAGCAGAGCCTGTGGGAGGAACCATCCGCAAAACAAAATGGGATGGCCCGCTATCATTACCACATATTTGGAGGTGCAGAAACATGGCTCAGAAAGTAGTAGGCTATATCAAGCTGCAGATCCCTGCCGGCAAGGCAACCCCCGCGCCCCCCGTTGGTCCCGCACTGGGTCAGCACGGCGTAAACATTATGGCTTTCACCAAGGAATTTAATGAGCGCACCAAGAACGATGTCGGCCTCATTATCCCCGTTGTGATCACCGTATACGCAGACCGTACTTTTAGCTTTATTACCAAGACTCCCCCCGCGGCCGTCCTCATCAAGAAGGCCATCAACCTGGAATCCGGCTCCGGCGTGCCCAACAAGACCAAGGTTGGCAAGATCACCCGTGAGCAGCTCCAGAAGATCGCCGAGCTGAAGATGCCCGACCTGAATGCTGCCAATATCGATGCCGCCATCAGCATGATCGCCGGTACCGCCCGCAGCATGGGCGTAGAAGTAGAAGGCTAAACGCTTTCTTGTAACAGTGGGAGGAACCATTCCGCTAAACACCACATTATAGGAGGATAATAAACGCTATGAAGCATGGTAAGAAATATACAGACAGCAGAAAGCTGGTAGACAGCGCAAAGCTGTATGAGCCGGCAGAGGCGCTGGACCTTTGCGCCAAGACCGGCAAGGCTAAGTTCGATGAGACCGTAGAGATCCATGTCCGCCTGGGCGTAGATAGCCGTCACGCCGACCAGCAGGTCCGCGGCGCCGTAGTACTGCCCAACGGTACCGGCAAGAGCGTACGCGTGCTGTGCTTTGCCCGCGGCGATGCCGCCGAGGCTGCCAAGGCTGCCGGCGCTGAGTTTGTAGGCGCTGAGGACATGATGGAGAAGATCCAGAAAGAGAACTGGATGGACTTCGATGTAGTAATCGCTACCCCCGACATGATGGGTATTGTCGGTCGTCTGGGTAAGATCCTGGGTCCGCGCGGCCTGATGCCCAACCCCAAGGCGGGTACCGTTACCCCCGATGCCGGTCGCGCTGTGACCGAGGCGAAGGCCGGTAAGATCGAGTACCGTCTGGATAAGACCAACATCATCCACTGCCCCATCGGCAAGGTTTCCTTCGGCGCGCAGAAGCTGCAGGAGAACTTTGATACCCTGATGGACGCGATCGTAAAGGCCAAGCCCGCGGCTGCCAAGGGTCAGTATGTCCGTTCCTGCGTGGTTGCCACCACCATGGGCCCCGGCGTCAAGATCAACCCCGCCCGCTTTGTTGCCGTAGCTACCACCGAGAACTGATAGAAAAACCGATAAAAGCGGACCCTTGCCGGTCCGCTTTTTCGATAGAGGAGACCGCATGAAGAAAATCGCAAAAGAATTCAAGGACTTTATTTCCCGCGGGAATGTGATGGATATGGCAGTCGGCGTGATCGTCGGCGGCGCCTTTGGCAAGATCACCTCCTCGCTGGTGAATGATGTGTTCATGCCCTTTTTGGGGTGGATCATCGGGGATATCGACCTGACGGCGCTGAATATCACCCTTTCCCCGGCCGTGATGGAGGGCGAGACGGTGGTAAAGGAAGCGGTGGTGGTAGGCATCGGCAGCTTTCTGGCTGCTATCATCGACTTTTTGCTCATCGCGCTGGTGGTGTTCCTGTTTGTAAAGGCGGTAAACACCGCCCGCAGCAAGCTGGAAAAGCCGGCCGAGGAGGAAGCCCCGGCCGCGCCGCCGGAGCCTTCCAATGAGGAAAAGCTGCTGACCGAGATCCGGGACCTGCTGAAAAATAAATAAGCCAGCCAAGCACTGAGGGCGCCCCCCTGCCGGGGGCGCTCTTTTGCGTTTGGTACAGGGCAGCGGGGAGGCGGAGGGCGGCGCAGCCGCCTCGCGCGCGCTGAGCGCGCGCGAGGGACGCGGGGGCCGCAGGCCCACGCGTGGCCCGGCCGAAGGCCGGGCCCGGCTGCGCCGAATCCAGCCGGCTGAAAAAATTTTTGGAAGGAGTGCAGTAAAATGCCAAAAAAGCGGCACTCATTAAACAGAGGCCCCAAACGAAACCAAGGAGGAAAAACCATGAAGAAGCGGATTTTGGCACTTGCCGGGGTGCTGCTGGCCCTGATGCTGGTGCTGGCGGGCTGCGGCAGCAGCAATATGACCAGCGACAGCAGCAAGGATGTGGCCTATGGCGGCAGTTACAACGGAAAAAACGAAAGTTTTTCCACCGGCGGCCTGTACGATACCGAAAGCCCCATGATGCCATCCCCGGAGCCGGGAGAGAGTGGCGACGATGCAGCGCTGACCACTGACCGGAAGCTGATCCAGACGGCGTGGATGGAGCTGGAGAGCCGGGACTATGCCCAGGCCCTGGCGGCCCTGGAGCAGATGGTAACCGACTGCGGAGGGTACATCGAGAGCCGGAGCGAGCAGGGCGGCAGTCTATACAGCAGCCGCTATAACGCCCGGTACGCCAGCATCACCGCGCGGATACCGGCCGACAAGCTGGAGGCGGCGATGGGCACTGCGGGCGAGCTGTGCAATGTGGTGAGCCGCAGCACCGATGTGGCGGATGTGACCGAAAGCTACGCCGATACCGAGGCGCGGCTGAAGACCCTGCGCCTGCAGGAGGAGCGGCTGCTGGAGATCCTCTCCAAGGCGACGGAGCTGAGCGATGTGCTGGAGCTGGAGAGCCGGCTGAGTGATGTGCGGTACCAGATAGAGAGCTATGAGGCCACACTGCGGAACTACGACAGCCGGGTGAGCTATTCCACCCTGCATATTACCCTGCAGGAGGTGGT
>CALERQ010000104.1 GCA_937907305.1 uncultured Clostridia bacterium
TCCGCCCCGCCGACAGGCGACTACAAACTTGATATAAGTTTCTTTTGGTACTTTTCTTCACAGAAAAGTAACCCCACGCCGGCGAGGCGTGCAGGCTGTCACCCTGCGGTGACTCCGCCCCGCCGACAGGCGACTACAAACTTGATATAAGTTTCTTTTGGTTACTTTTCTTCACAGAAAAGTAACCCCTCGCCGGGCAGGCGTACAGATTAAAACCTCTTATAAAACTACGCGACGCCGAAGGCGACCACAAATCAGGCCCCCGCGGCGAACGGTGCTAACTACGCCTTTGCAAAAGGCTCCGCCCCGCCGATAGGCGACTGCAAACCCGGCCCCAGGGGAGGGGGCGCACTATGCCAAAGTAGGAATAAATCCCCAATTTGTAAAAATCCCCTACGCGTGCGCGTGCGCGCGTGCTCGTGCCGCGGCATGTGCACTTGGGTGCGCGCGCGAGGCTCCCCTCAAAAATTTCCTCCCCAAAGCACCCGCAAAAACGGCGCCGTTCCCCCGGGAAGCACCAGCCAAAAACAGGAAAATAAAATTTTTTCAAAAAAATTTGCCCAAACAAGCAGGAATTTGCCGCCCCGATTGCGTATTATACTAGTAGAGGGGTTTGTGACCCGGAAAAGCCCCCCCAATCCCCCCAAAAACAGCGTTTTGCACAAAAATGACCCACCAAGGAGAGACAATATGACCATTCGAGAGCAGCAGGAGGCCCTGGAACACGAGATCCTTTCCCCCCGGGCATCCTTCGCCGATGAGACCCGCGGCCGGGAGCGCCCCGAGGAAGAATGCCCCATGCGCACCCCTTTCCAGCGGGATAGAGACCGAATCCTGCACTGCAATGCCTTTCGGCGGCTGACCCACAAGACCCAGGTGTTCCTTTCCCCGGAGGGGGACCACTACCGTACCCGGCTGACCCACACCCTGGAGGTCAGCCAGATCGCCCGGACGCTGAGCCGGGCCCTGCGGCTGAATGAGGACCTGACCGAAGCCATTGCCCTGGGGCATGACCTGGGCCACACCCCCTTTGGCCACGCCGGGGAATACGCCCTGCAGGATGTTTATGACCCCAACTTCCACCACGCCGCCCAAAGTGTGCGGGTGGTGACCCTGCTGGAGCGGGAGGGCCGCGGTCTGAACCTCACCGAAGAGGTGCGGGAGGGCATCCTGGCGCACAGCGATGGACAGGCCTGGAGCCGCACCCAGGAGGGCCGGGTGGTCCGCTACGCCGATAAGATCGCCTACATGAACCACGATATCGAGGACGCCATACGGGGCGGATTACTGACCGAGGAGGACCTGCCGTGGGAGGTGCGTCTGCGCTTTGGCAGCGGAAAAAGCCGCCGCATCAGCGGAATGCTGCAAGCCCTCATCCAGCACAGCGGTGAAACGGTGCAGATGGACGAGGAGAGCGAAAAGCACTTCCTCACCCTCAAGCGGTTTTTGTTTGAGGCGGTGTATAAAAACCCCGTAGCCAAAAGCGAGGAGGGCAAGGCCAAGGACATCGTGCGGTACCTGTTCGCCTACTATGTGGCCAACCCGCACAAGCTGCCGGATTTCTACCGCACCATCGCGGAGGAGGAGAACCCGGCCAGGGCCGCCGCCGATTTCATCAGCGGCATGAGCGACCGCTATTGCGTCGATCTCTACGAGGACATGGTCATTCCCCGCTCCTGGCCGGTGCTATAAGGCCGTATTCAGGCCGGGCAGGGACTGCTTTTCTCCGAAAAAAGCAGCAAAAGAATTTTGGCCAAGCTGGTGATCGCCTGTTGGCGTCGCGGAGCCTTCTGCAAAGGCATAAACTGTGCGCCTGTCCCTAAAGCCTCCCTTGTGTAAAGGGAGGTGGCGAATGAAATGAGCCGGAGGGATTGACGGCAGAAAGTTTTTTCTCGCCTAACGGCGTCGCGGAGCCTTTTGCAAAGGCGTGGTGAGCACCGCTGCCGCGGGGGCCAAATTGGTAGTCGCCTTCGGCGTCGCGGAGTCACCGGAGGGTGACAGCTTGCACGCCTACCCGGCGGGGGCCTACTTTTGTCCGTGCAAAAGTAGGCAAAACACGCTTGGGGCTGTGCCCCAAGACCCCCTTACGCTTAAGCTGCGGCTGGATACGAACGATGCGAAGCATCGTCCGTACAGCGCCGCAGATACGCTCTCAAGGTGCCTGCGGCGCATTTTAATTTGGGTTCTGCAAACCAACAGCAGAAAGTCATGCTGCCAAGACTACGGGTTAAACAAGCAGTTGCTTGCCCAGA
>CALERQ010000105.1 GCA_937907305.1 uncultured Clostridia bacterium
ACCAAGGCCGGTATCACCGGCGTGGAGATCGCCGCCCGGATCATCCGGGAGTGCAGGCCCTACTGCCAGGGCGTCCATATCATGAGCCTGGGCTGGGAGTCCAAGGTTCCCGCTCTGCTGGAGCAGGCCGGTCTGAAGTAAGGACCGTTTTCCGTGATCGCTTTCCCCCGGGAGGATGCGCGCATCCCCCTAGGGGGATTTTTTGTGGATATCTTACAAAGTAATTCCATCTCAGATCCTGAAAAAGGGCCTTTTCCGGGGGAAATTTCTGAAACCTTTTGGCAAATGCACAAATACCGCGCGTATCCCCCAATGAGCCGTTTCCGGCCATCCCCCCGGGGGGCTTCCGCTTCCGGGCCACGTATGGTACTATATACCCACAGTAAATACACCCGCCCTTCCTGATCCATTTCCTTTTGGTGGGCACAATTGGGCGGGTGCGCGTGCGGAAAGACGTATGTGACAGGAGATGCTTTTTTGAAAAAATATATCGGAAAACGCCTTTTGCAGCTGATCCCGGTGCTGCTGGGCATTACCTTCCTGTCCTTTGCCATGATGCGGGCCGCGGGCAGCGACGCGATCATAGAGCTGTACGGCGACAAAGGGGCGGTGGCCCAGGAAATTATTGACGCCAAACGCGCGGAGTTGGGGCTGGACCGGCCGTTTCTTGTCCAGTACGGTGCGTGGCTGAAAGGACTTCTGACGGGAGACATGGGTATCAGCTATGTTTCCGGGAAAAATGTTTTTGATACCTTTGTCTCCAAGCTTCCGGCGACGCTGCTGCTGACGGTGCTGTCCATCGTGGCTACCGTTGTGATCTCTATCCCCCTGGGCATCTGGGCAGCAGTGAAGCATGACCGGTTTACGGACTATTTCCTGCGGTTTTTCAGTTTCGTGGGGAACAGCCTGCCCAACTTTTTTGTGGCACTGCTGCTGATGCAGCTGTTTTCCATACGGTGGAAGCTGCTGCCGGTGATTTCCAACGGTACGACTGTGCAGAGCGCCATTTTGCCGACGCTGACCCTTGCCATTGCCATGTCCGCCAAGTACATGCGGCAGGTCCGGGCCACAGTGCTGGAGGAGCTGAACAAGGACTATGTACTGGGGGCGAAGGCTCGGGGGGTACGGGGCAGCGTAACATTGTGGAGAAGTGTCCTCAAGTCTTCCATGCTGACCATTATTACCTTGCTGGCCCTGTCTATCGGCAGTTTGCTGGGCGGAACGGCCATTATTGAAAGCATCTTCATGTGGGACGGGGTCGGCAAGCTGGCGGTAGACTCCATCACCATGCGGGACTACCCCATGATCCAGGCCTATGTAGTCTGGATGGCCATTATCTATGTGATGGTCAATCTCATTACGGACATACTTTACCATGTCCTTGATCCCAGAATTCGATTGGGGGTGCAGGAGGGATGAGGCATGAGAAAAACAGCCTAAAAACACGCCTGATCATCTTTGCGGCCCTTGCGATTCTTCTGGTGATTTGTTCCTTCTTTTCGGAATATCTGACACCCTATGACCCCTATCTGCAAAATCTGGACATTGCTAAGCAGGCTCCTACCAGCGCCCATCCTCTGGGCACGGACCGCTACGGGCGGGACATGTTGTCCAGAGTGATTGCGGGCAGCCGCACCAGTATTTCTTCAACGCTTTTGCTGGTAGCCGTCATTACCGCTGTGGGAACGGCGGTGGGTGTCATCTGCGGCTGGGTAGGCGGCTGGGTGGACACAGTGTTGATGCGCATTTCCGATGTGTTTCTGGCCTTCCCGGGGCTGGTATTCGCCCTTGCGGTGGCCGGTTCTCTGGGCGGCGGCCTGCAAAACGCCATTATCGCCCTGGCGGCCATTTCCTGGCCCAAGTACGCCCGCATTGCCCGCAGCCAGACCCTTTCCCAGAAGGAAACCACCTGGATGAAGGCGGTGCGCCTTTCCGGCAGCGGCCCGGTGAAAATGATATTCCGGCATGTGCTGCCGAACATCATGGGGCCGATCCTTGTTACCGCCATGCTGGATATCGGGACCATGATGATGGAGCTGGCTGCCCTGAGCTTCTTGGGGCTGGGTGCAAAGCCTCCCATCCCGGAGTGGGGCAGCATGATGAGCGACACCCGGAGCCTTATGACCACCTCTCCCTGGATCACCTTCAGCCCCGGCATCGCCATTTTTATCTCGGTGATGGTATTCAATCTCCTGGGGGACACCATCCGGGACTACGCGGACCCCAAGAGCCGGAGGTAGACGATGGAAGAACTGCTGAAATACGATCATGTGGCTATTTCCTATCTGGGGCAGCCCGCCATCCAAGATGTAAGCTTTACTCTGCGTTCCGGTGAGATTCTGGGCATTGTGGGCGAAAGCGGCAGCGGCAAGAGTACTCTCATCAAGGCGGCCATGGGGCTGCTGGGAAGCGAGGGCTGCGTTACCCAAGGAGACATTTGGTATAAAGGAAAAAATCTTCCCGATTTGTCACGCAAAGAGCTTCGCAGGCTCAATGGCCCGGAGCTTGGATACATTTTTCAGAGTGCGGGCAGTTCCTTCTGCCCCATCCGCACTGTGGGTGTCCAGCTGTACGAAACTATGAAAGAGCATGAAAAAATCTCCAGGGCGGATTTTGAAGCCAAGACACTGGAGCTGCTTTCCAAACTGGGCTTTGACGATGGGAAGCGCATTCTTGGAAGCTATCCTTTTGAGCTGTCCGGCGGTATGCAGCAGCGTGTGGGCATCGCGGCGGCGATGCTCCTGAATCCCCGCGTCCTGCTTGCGGACGAACCTACCTCCGCTCTGGATGTAACCATCCAAAAGCAGGTGGTAGAGGAAATGCGGATGGTGCGGGATACTTTTGGAACGGCCATTGTGCTGGTCGCCCACAATCTGGGGGTCATCGGTGCTATGGCGGATAATGTTCTGGTGCTGAAAGATGGTGTGTGCGTGGAGTATGGAAAGACGCAAGAGGTCCTGTCCAATCCTCATGCGGACTATACCAAGGCACTGCTGGCTGCCGTGCCCCGGCTGCGGAGGTGAAAGCATGGAACCGATTCTAAAAGTGAAAAATCTTACCAAAATCTTTTCCCGGCAGGGGCAGGAGGATTTTACCGCCGTCAACGGCATTTCTTTTGACATGTTTCCCGGAGAATGCCTGGCCATCATCGGGGAAAGCGGCAGCGGCAAAACCACCGTTGTGAATATGATCTCCCGCCTGGTAGATGTATCCTCCGGGAA
>CALERQ010000106.1 GCA_937907305.1 uncultured Clostridia bacterium
CCAAAGGCGATATTGGTGTGGATGGCGGCGCGCATCTTTTCCACCTCGCGGGAGCCGAAAAACCGGGAAACCACCACGCCCGCGCCCATCGAGATACCGCCGAAGAACCCCACCAGCAAAAAAATGAGAGTGCCGGTGCCGGTAACAGCGGCCAGCGCGCTATTGCCCAGCAGATTACCGACAATGAGGGCATCGGCGGTATTGTAGAGCTGCTGGAACAAAAAGCCCAAAAACAGCGGGATCGCAAAGGATACCAGCTGTTTGGCAATGGGCCCTTCGGTCATTCTTATCTCGGCTTTGGCCACGGTGCAGGGACTCCCTTCTTTTTACCATTTTCGCCCCTTTGGGGCAAACTCATTGTAGTATAGCAGATTTTTGACTTTGGCGCAAGGGGCAGGCACCGGGCGGCAGCCCCGCCGGCCCTACGGCCGGCGGAAAGGGCGCGCCCCTGCGGGGCGCGCCCTCCAGGCGGCTCCGCCGCCGGGCTGCCGCCCGATCTCATCCCCTGCGCAGACCCGAAAAACCGCATAAAGCCCGCCCCCGCCGCATATAGATGCACCAAGAACCCGCGTGAAATCAACTGGGGGGAGGTCATCTCATCGTGAAGGGGTTGCCGGAGGACCGGGCCGTGCAGTTTGCCCGCTATATCATCGAAACAGGCGCCACCGTGCGGGAGACCGCAAAGGAGTTCTGCATCTCCAAATCCACGGTGCATAAGGATATCCAGGAGCGGCTGCCGCTGCTAAATTACCCGCTGTACCGGGAGGTACGGGTGGTGCTGGACCGCAACAAGGAGGAGCGCCACCTGCGGGGCGGGGAAGCCACCCGCCGCAAGTATGCCGCCCGTCGGGCGCGCGATAAAAAGTAAAGGCCCGCCGTCTTTGCCCCAAGTGGGTAGGACGGCGAGCTTTTTGTTTTTCCAGTTCGGAGGGTTATTCACAGACCGCGAGTCCGGGGCGCAGCCCGTTTCGGCTCCGCCGAAACACACGGGCTTTGCCCGTGTCGCCCGCCTGCGGCGGGCGGGGCTGCGCCCCATCCCCGCGCCCCACGCGGTCTCTCCCCTATATTTACACCCCGCCAAAGTGGAACACAATACCCACCACAGCGGAAAAGCCCAGGAACACAATGGGGTGCCACTTTTTTGTCTGCTTCAGGTTGGTCACAATGGCCAAAAACACCGCCAGCGCCACCGCCGGCCAGCGGATGCTCTGCCACAGGGTACCAAAGCTCCAGCCATCGGCCAGCAGCGCCACAATGGCCACCGAAAGCGCCGCCGAGGCGATGAGCCCGGAGGAAGCCGGCCGCAGCCCGTAAAAGGCGCTTTCCACATAGCGGTTATCGCGGAACTTCTGCAGGAAGATGGATACAATGACAATGATAATAATGGAGGGCGCCACAAAGCCCAGCGTAGTAAAGATGGAACCGGCAATCCCCGCCATCTCATAGCCCACATAGGTGCTCATATTCACCCCGATAGGCCCGGGCGTGGATTCCGAAATAGCGATCATATCCGCCAGCTGCGTATAGGTGAACCACCCGGTGCGGTCGCTCAGGTCATACAGGAACGGGATGGTGGCCATGCCGCCGCCCACAGCAAATAAGCCTATTTTGAAAAACTCCCAGAATAAACGCAGCAGCATCATTTGGCCTTCACCTCCCAGGTCTTCAGCAAAATGCCGGCCACCCCGGCCGCTACAATGTAGAGCATGGGGCTGACTGGGGTGAATACCGCCCCGCCAAATACCACCAGGAAGATGAGTACCGCTTTCCAGTCCACTATGGCGGCCTTCGCCAGCTTAATGACGGAATTGATCATCAGCACGGCCACCCCCACACGGATCCCGGCAAAGGCGTTTTTCACGGCAGGCAGCTCGGAAACATTGCCCAGCACCGCCGCGATGGCGATGATAATGACCAGGGAGGGGAACACCAGTCCCAGCGTAGCGATCACACCGCCCAATACCCCGGCGATCTTATAGCCGATGAAGGTGGAAACATTGACGGCGATGGCGCCTGGGGTACACTGGGCCAGCGCATAATAGTCCATCATTTCCTGCTCGGTGGCCCAGCCGTGGCGCTCCACCAGCTCGCTCTGCATCATGGGCAGCATGGCATACCCGCCGCCTATGGTAAATAGCCCGATCCGGGCAAAGGTAATAAACAGCTGCCAGTATTTTTTCATCGTTACGGTCTTCCTTTCCTCACAGCTATAAATTTCAGGCTTTTATTGTACCATCCCATTCTGTTGGATGCAACGGGCAAAACGGATTCCTGTATCCTTCCTTGACATTATAAAAAAGCCCCCACCGCCGCGGCAGGGGGGCTTTTTGCGTATTATATCTTGCTGGGGTCGCCCCAGGTAAAGCCCTTGGCCACCACCCCGTCAATGACATCCGCCAGCACATTGGCGTTGGTCTTGCTTACCGCGTGCAGCAGGTAGATCATCCCCGGGCAGGCGCTGTCCACGATCTTTGTAAGGGATTCCGCCTCATCCGGCTGGTCATCGGTCAACCAGTCCCGGTAGGCAAAGCTCCAGAACAGGGACTTGTACCCCAACTGCTGCACCTCCGCCAGTGCCCGTTCGCTAAAGTTGCCGGCCGGGAAGCGGAAATACCGCATGGTATAGTTAAAGTTCTCCTTGACATAGTCATGCAGCTTCATCAGGTCCTGCTCCGCTTCCTCCACCGAAAGCCCGGAGTAATTGGGGTGCTTCCAGCTGTGGTTGCCCACCACATGCCCCTCATCGATCATCCGCTGCACCAGCTCCGGCTCCGCCTTGGCAAAATCGCCGGTGATGAAGAAGATGGCCTTGACTCCCTTCTCCTTCAGCGTATCCAGTATCTGCCCGGAAAGCCCGAACTCATACCCCTCATCAAAGGTCAGGTAAACCTCCTCGCTGTCCTCTTTCAGGAAGATAGCGTCATACTGGCCGTAGGTCTTATTATACAGCAGCGAGCCCTGGCTGCGGTTTTTCTCATCCTTCGGTCCGCCGGGGCCCCAGTCCTTGCTCTCGGTGGAAAGCCCCGCCAGCTTTTCCACATCCACCCCCGCCGCAGCGGGAACATTGTTATTCTCGTTGCCCAGGTTCTCATCCCCAGTCACGCCGTAATCGCTGTCGTACTGGTTGTCCTTATTCTCGGTATCGCCGTGGGTATCATTCTGCTCCGGCTGGGTGGTGCCGGGGTAGTTGGGATCATTCTCATTGTAGGTGGGCTGACAGCCGCCCAGCAGCATCGCCCCCGCCAGCGCCAGCGCCAAAAGCTGTTTTTTCATGGTTTTCTCCTCCGTTTTGTATTGTATGTTTGTTTTATACTATTTGTAAAACACCTGCTCCGCTTTCTGCCTGTATTGTAACACATTTCGCCGCATAAATCCTCCCCAAAATCTGCAAACTATCGGTAAACAAAAATTTTTGCGTAGGGCAGGCTTGGGGAACGGCATCTCTATCCCAGCCCCAGCAGGAACCGGACCGCGGCCGCAGGCCGTTTCGGCTCCGCTGAAACCGCCCTCCGGGCGGTTTGGCCTGCGGCCGCCCCCGGCGATGCTTCGCATCGCCCTGCCTGCCCCGCAAAACCCAAAGGAGGAACCCATGTCCCATACCACCATTACCAAAGTACAGGGCTTTGAAATTCTGGATAGCCGCGGCAATCCCACCGTCCGGGTGGAGGTCACCCTGCAAAGCGGTGCCATAGGCACCGCCATGGTCCCCAGCGGCGCTTCCACCGGCGGGCACGAAGCCTGCGAAAAACGGGACGGCGACCCGGCCCACTACAGCGGCAAAGGGGTCCGCTCCGCCGTCCGCGCCGTCTGTGGCGAGCTGACCCAGGCCCTCATCGGACGGGATGCCGACGACCAAAAAACCATTGACCGCATCCTCTGCGAAACGGATGGCACTGGGGATAAATCGAACCTTGGCGCCAATGCCATTTTGGGGGTCAGCCTGGCCGTGGCCCATGCCGCCGCAGCCGCTAACCGCCTGCCGCTGTGGCAGTACCTCACCCGCTTTACCGGGCGGAAGCCCGCTCTGCCCCGCCCCATGATGAATATTCTGAATGGTGGCCGCCACGCTCCCAATAATATTGACATCCAGGAATTTATGGTCATCCCGCTGGGCTGCCCCACCTTTGCCGAGGGGCTGGAGCGCTGTGTGCGGGTCACCCACCGGCTGGGCGCCCTGCTGGAGGAAGCGGGTCTGGCCTGCGGCGTAGGGGATGAGGGCGGCTTTGCCCCCCGGCTGAAAAACGAGGAACAGGCCCTGGAGCTGATCCTGCGGGCCATCGAGGATTGCCGCCTCCGCCCCGGGGAGGATATGGCGCTGGCGCTGGATGCCGCCGCCGGAGAGTGGCAGACCGGGAACAATATGTATCTCCTGCCCAAGGAAAACCGGCTGCGTACCCCGCACGACCTGCTGGAATACTGGCGCCGTCTTACCGCCAGGTATCCCATCATCTCCCTGGAGGACCCCGCCGGGGAGGATGACTGGGACCTGTGGCGGCAGCTCACCGAAGCCATCGGTAAAAATGTTCAGCTTGTCGGGGATGACCTTTTTGTCACCCAAAAGGCCCGGCTGGAGCAGGGCCTTGCCCGCCACGCCGCAAATGCCGTCCTCATCAAGCCAAACCAGGTAGGCACCCTTACCGAAACGCTGGAAACGGTAGCGCTGGCACAGCAGTCCGGCTACGGGGCCATTCTCAGCCACCGCAGCGGCGAAACGGAGGATACCACCATCGCCGATCTGGCGGTAGCCACCGCCTGCGGCCAGATCAAAACCGGTGCCCCCTGCCGCGGCGAGCGCACCGCCAAGTACAACCGCCTCCTCCGCATCGAGGCCATGCTGTCCGGAACAGTCTGACCGCGCGTGAATGGCCGGTTTTCCGGCCGCTTCCTCGGCGCATCCGTGCAGGAACCGAGCGGCCCGCAGGGCAAACCGTCCTCCGGACGGTTTTTGGGGGGCGGCCTGCGGCCGCCCCCCCTACGGCGCCGCGCAGCGGCGCCGACCCTGCGGGCCCGCCCCATTCCCCGCAAACCGCCGGATCCGGCCGCAGGCCGCCCGCCTTCGGCGGGCCGGCGGGCAAAGCCCGCCGAAATCGTCCTTCGGACGATTTGGCCTGCGGCCGTCTTGCCCCTCGCAAAAATCCCAAAAAGGCGCCCCTCCCACCGGGAAAGGCGCCCTTTTTATACCTATTCAGCTTACAGCCACTTTTTCCGGCGGAAATACCGCACCAGCAGCAGTACCACCGCTATCGCCACCACGATGATGACCGGATAGCCGTATTCCCACTCCAGCTCCGGCATGTCAAAATTCATCCCGTACCACCCTACTATAAGGGAAAGCGGCAAAAAGATGGTCGTCACAATAGTCAGCAGCTTCATCACCCGGTTCTGCAGGATATCCACCTGCGCCTGGTATTCCCCGCTGATCTGGGTGGCATATTCCCGCAGCATCTGCGTTTCGCCGCGCAGGGTGGCCACCCGCCGGGCAAAATACCCCACCCGGCGCTGGGCCCGGTGCCCCAGCAGCTCGGCGGCATCCTCCTGCATCGTCTCAGCAAAATCCCCCAGCTGGGCATAGAAGCGGTTTTCCCGGTTCAGTTCCCGCCGTATGGCGCTCATTTTATGGATAAATTTATCGGTATCATCGGCCAGCACCCCCTGCTCCAGGGCAGTCAGACGGCTTTCCAGACCCTGCAGCATCGGCAGGTCATTCTGGGTCAGTGCCGTCAGCAGCTCCGCCAGCAGCTCATCCGCCGTCAGGGCATGTCCTGTTGGCAGGGTCAGCTGCTTCAGGCACTCGGCGGCATAGCCGTTGTGATCCACCAGCAGCAGGCTCTCTCCCGCCAGCGCAAAGGCCAGCTTCCGGACGGATTGCGCGCTCCGTTGGGGCAGGCGTACCTCCCCCGCCAGGGCCCCCTGCCTGATATGCAGCCAACAATACTGGTTCTCCCGCAGGTCCTCCGGGGGCTGCGGCGGGGTAAGGCCCTGCGGCAGCAGGGCGCCGGGCAGCTCCTCCGGGCGCAGCACCGCCAGGATGCTCTTTTCCTCCGGCGGCAGACTTTCCAGCGGCTCCAGTGTTTCTCCTACTCGGTAATACTGCATCATTTCTCCTCCCGTGCCGTTTTTCTCAGTATACCACATTCCGCCCGGCCGGGCAAAAAGTTTTACCTCAGCTCCTTGCGGTAATAGCACACCCCACACCGCCGACCAAACTTGACCGCGATATCGTGCAGGTGCCCCTCCTTCCCAAAGCCGTTCTTCTCATGGAACCGGCAGGAGGCCGCGTTTTCATCGGTAATAATGGAAATGAGATTGGTGATCCCCATTTTGCGTCCCTGCGCCTCAATGGCCGTCAGCAGCGCTGCCCCCAGTCCCACGCCCCGCAGGTCGGGTGCCGTGTAGATGGAAAGATCGGCGGTGTGGCGGTAACCGCTGCGGGGATTAAAGTCACTGAGATAGGCAAAGCCCGCCACATTTCCGGCATCATCCCGCGCCACCAGGAATGGGAACCGCTCCGTCACACCTGCTACCCGGGCCTCGTACTGCTCCGCCGTCAGCTCCGTCTCCTCCAGCGAAAAGCTGGTGTTCTTCACATAGTAGTTGTAGATCTCCCGGCAGCCGGGGATATCCCGCCGCTCCAGCCTGGTGATGATCATTTAGGGTCCTTCCTTTCCTGGGATCAGTCTCTGCTTTGCCCGGCCCTCCTCGGCCGCCTTCTGCAGGGTACAGAGTCCGGACCGCAGGCCGTTTCGGCTTCGCCGAAACACACGGGCTCCGCCCGTGTCGGCTGCTCCGCCGCCGGGCCTGCGGCCCGCCCTCCCCCGCTCAGCCTGTGCCTCACAGCCGCCGCGGTTCCGCGCCTTTTGCCCAAAATGAAAAACCAGGCAGGGCTGCGGCCTTCTTTGCCGCGCTCTCTGCCTGTTTTCCGTCTGCCGTGTGGTCTTGGGGATCACCTGATAATAAAAAAAGCGCCTTGCCGGCGTCTTTTTTTATCTGGTGACCCGGACGGGAATCGAACCCGTGTTACAGCCGTGAAAGGGCCGTGTCTTAGCCGCTTGACCACCGGGCCATTATGGTAGCGGTAGGTGGACTTGAACCGCCGACACTTCGGGTATGAACCGAATGCTCTAGCCAACTGAGCTATACCGCCATATAAGCGCGATTATCACGCAAGGGTTATTATACTAAATGGAAAAAGGCTTGTCAACCCTCTTTTTCATCATTTTTTCACGCCCCGTGGGGCAAAAGCCCCATGAAAGCCCCCGTTTTATCCCGCCCCTTTGATGAAAACAGAGAATTGCGCCAAAGCCGGGAGATTTCCTTGACCTTTTGGGGCGGATGCACTACAATAATAAAAATATCTGCCCGGCGCCAGGAGCCCGGCGGGCGCTCTCCGCTCCGCCTCGGGCGCGCCGTCCCTTCGGGAGCGGCACCCCTCGTCCGCTCCGCGCGCCCGCCGCCCAGCAGCCGTTTTCCGGCCGGGCACCCAGAGCAGTACAACCAAAAAAGCATAGCATAGAAGGGGGATCTTATTGATGCTGAATACCGATCACAATTCCAAATTCCTGCCGGAGGCACTCACCTTCGATGACATCCTGATGGTACCGGCCCACAGCAATGTGCTGCCCGCCGATATCAATGTCCGTACCCGCCTGGCCGGGGATATCTACCTCAATACCCCGCTCATCAGCGCCGCCATGGATACCGTCACCGAAAGCCGCATGGCCATCGCCATGGCCCGGGAAGGCGGCCTCGGCGTCATCCATAAGAATATGCCCATCCGCCAGCAGGCCGATCAGGTCGATCGGGTCAAGCGCAGCGAAAACGGCGTCATCAATAATCCCTTTTTCCTCTCTCCGGAGCATCTCGTCAGCGATGCCGACCGGCTGATGGGCAAGTTCCACATCAGCGGCGTTCCCATCTGCGATGCCGACGGCAAGCTGGTGGGCATCATCACCAACCGCGACCTCAAGTTCATGTCCAGCTTCGATGTCCCCATCGGCGAGGTGATGACCAAGGAGCACCTCATCACCGCCCCCCAGGGCATCACCCTGGAGGAAGCCAAGGCCCTGCTGCTGCGCAGCAAGGTGGAAAAACTGCCCATCGTGGATGAAAACTTCCACCTCACCGGCCTCGTCACCATCAAGGATATCGAAAAGGCCAAAAAGTACCCCAATGCCGCCCGCGACAGTCAGAACCGCCTGCTGGTCGCCGGCGCCATCGGCGTCAGCCACGATATGGAGGAGCGCGCCGCCGCCCTGGTGGAAGCCCAGGTCGATATCCTGGCGCTGGATAGTGCCCACGGCCACAGTGAGAATATCCTCAAGGCCGTTTCCCGCATCAAGAGCCTTTATCCCCACATCCCGCTCATCGCCGGCAATGTAGCCACCGCCGCCGGCACCGAAGCCCTCATTAAAGCGGGCGCCGACTGCGTCAAGGTCGGCATCGGGCCCGGTTCCATCTGCACCACCCGTGTGGTCGCCGGTGTGGGCGTGCCGCAGGTCACTGCCGTGTATGAGGCCGCCTGCATGGCCGCCAAGTACGATATTCCCATCATCGCCGATGGCGGCATCAAGTATTCCGGCGATATTGTAAAGGCGCTGGCCGCCGGCGCCAATACCGTTATGCTGGGCAGTCTGCTGGCCGGCTGCGAGGAAGCCCCCGGTGAAAGCGAGATCTACCAGGGCCGCCAGTTCAAGAGCTACCGCGGCATGGGTTCCATCGCCGCTATGCAGAACGGCAGCAAGGACCGCTACTTCCAGGAAGGCAACAAAAAGCTGGTGCCGGAGGGGGTAGAAGGCCGCGTGCCCTACCGGGGCGCCCTGGCCGATAACATTTTCCAGCTGATGGGCGGTGTAAAGAGCGGCATGGGCTATACCGGCTGCGCCACCATTGCCGAGCTGCACGAAAAGGCCCAGTTTGTCCGCATCACCGGCGCCGGCCTTATTGAGAGCCACCCCCACGATATTTCCATCACCAAGGAATCCCCCAACTATTCCAGCCACAGCTAAAAAACAGGCTATCTTCTCCCCCGCACGCCAAAAGCGGGGGAGATTTTTTATTCAATTTTCAAGGTGCTGATTGGGAGGCAGGTTCCCGCTGGGGCAGACCCCCAAATTGCCCGATGAGGTCTGCT
>CALERQ010000107.1 GCA_937907305.1 uncultured Clostridia bacterium
GAAGGGGCGCCCACGATGCGGAGCATCGTGGGCTGCGGCCGCAGCCTGGGCCATGCAGGGAGTATTTCTCTATAATATAGGAAGGGGCGGCCCGGTTTGGAGCGGGGCGCTCTTTTTTTGCACCGGGCAGGCAGGTGCGGAATAGGATGGGGCAGCGGGAAAATTCCTGCCAAGCGAGCGATCAACTTTATTGACATAGATAGCGGGTGACGACTGATGAAACGGACTGTGACGATCCTGGGCGGCGATGAACGCATGGCATGGCTGGCGGAGAGCCTGCGGCGGGAAGGGTATCCCATCCGGCTGGCGGCGCTGCTGCCCCCTGCCCCCCTGAAAAACCGGCTGCCGCAACCGGAGGCCCCGGATAGGCTGCTGTCGGAAAGTGAGACGGTGATTCTGGCGGTGCCGACGGCGGGCCCGGATAGGATGCTGCGCACCCCAACAGTCCCAGAGCGCTACCCCCTGGCGGAGTGCCTGCGGCTGCTGCCGGAGGGGGCCACGGTGCTGGGCGGCACCCTGCCGCCGGACTGCCGCAGGGTCGTGGAGGAGAGGCATTTTGCCTACACTGACCTGCTGGCGCTGCCGGAGTTGCAGGAGCTGAATGCCATAGCGACGGCGGAGGGAGCGGTGGCCCTGGCCATGCGGGAGCAGAACACCACCCTATTCGATACACGGTGCGTGGTGCTGGGCTACGGGCGCTGCGGCAGCGCGCTGTGCCGCCGGCTGGCGGCGCTGGGAGCCAAAGTAACGGCTGCCGCCCGCCGCCGGGAACAGTTGGCGCGCATCTATGCCGATGGGTATACCCCCTGTGATATCAACAAGCTATCCCCTGCTCTGGACGGCTGCGAAGTCGTTTTTAATACCGTGCCGGCCCCGGTACTGCCGGAGGAACTGCTGCGCAGGCTGCCGCCGGATGCCCTGGTGGTGGAGCTGGCCAGCGCCCCGGGCGGCTGCGACGCCGCCCTTGCGGAAGCGATAGGGCTGCGCTACCGGAACGCGCCGGGCCTGCCGGGCAAGGCAGCGCCCCGCACCGCCGGAGAATACTTGGGGCAGGTGATACGCGGCCTGCCGCACTGGGAGGAATGAATGGTGAACGACAAGAAATTGGGCTTTGCCCTCTGCGGCTCTTTTTGCACGCTGGAACGCACCCTGCAAATGATGGCGGAGCTGGTTACGGCCGGGTGGGAGATCCAGCCGATCATGTCACCCATTACTTACGGGACGGATACCCGCTTTGGCACGGCGGAGCACTGGCGCGGCCGGGTGGAGGCCCTATGCGGCCGGCCCATCTGGCACACGGTAGCGCAGGTGGAGCCCATTGGGCCCCGGAAGCTCCTGGACATCCTGCTGGTGGCACCCTGCACCGGCAATCCCCTGGGTAAGCTGGCAGGCGGCATTACCGATACGCCGGTGACGATGGCGGTGAAGGCCCATCTGCGCAATGACCGACCGGTGGTGCTGGCGGTTTCCACCAATGATGGGCTGAGCGCGAGCGCGGCGAATATCGGGGCGCTGCTGTGCCGCAAAAACTACTACTTTGTGCCCTTTGGGCAGGATGACCCCCTGAAAAAGCCGACCAGTCTGGCGGCGGAGCTTTCCCTGACCGGGGCGGCGCTGGCTGCCGCGCTGGAGGGCCGGCAATTGCAGCCGATGCTGCGGGGGCTGCCGGTGGGATAAGTTTGTGCCGGGAGCGGGCCCGCAGGGCCGGCGCCGCGCAGCGGCGCCGTAGGCGGCCGAAGGCCGCCGAAGCCGTCCGCAGGACGGCTGCCCTGCGGGCCAAAGCCTGCGGGTTGCAGGGGCCTGCCAAGGGAGGGATTGGGATTCTTGGCAGGTTTGCGGGGAGGGAGGGCGCAGCCCCAGCCGCCCGGAGGGCGGCTGACGGCAGCCGAAGGCTGCCGGGATCGCCCCCAGGGGCGATCGGGCTGCGCCCTGGCTTGCACCCTGCACAGACTCCGCCCAGAACCATGCCCGGTTCTGCACGGAAGGTAAACCTTGATCAGAACGATTCCGCATGGGGAACCGCAAAAATGCAAGGGCGGTGTTTCTCCTGCAAAAGCGAGGAGCGTCATTCAATTTTAGGGGGATTTTCCCATCACATTGCCTAAAATAGCGGCTAAAACGCAAGAAAGAATTTTCTTTCCTGCGTTTTTTGTTGTAAAACCCTTGATTTTATCTCCGTCATTCGGTATGATAAGGGGGAATACTTTACAGAAAGAGGGGTTAAGTATGACACAGGATCTGCTTCAGCTGATCAGTGACGAGATGAAGGGCTTTTCCAAGGGGCAGAAGCGCATCGGCGCTTTTATCCTGGAGCATTACGATAAAGCGGCCTTTATGACCGCCGCCAAGCTGGGCGAAACGGTGGGGGTCAGTGAATCCACCGTGGTGCGCTTTGCGGCCG
>CALERQ010000108.1 GCA_937907305.1 uncultured Clostridia bacterium
GGCCAAAAAGGGGAAAACCTGCAGGAACATCTGGTCCAGGGTCTGCCCGGGGTCGCCATCCGCTTCCAGCCGCAGCAGGAACGCCGTGGAAAGCAGAAAAGCCCCCGCCATGCACAGCCACAGCGCCCGGCAGCGCCGCAGGCCAAAAAAGTTCGCTCTCAGCAGTTTAATCATGGCGTCCACCCCCGATCAGGTTCATGTAAAAGCCCTCCAGGCTTTCATCATGCTCCCTCATGTTGTAGATGACGCAGCCCTCCTTGGCGGCTTCCTGCGCCAGCCGTGTCACCTGCACATCGGAAAAAATATCCACCCGGGAGGCATCCGCCACCCGGTATTCCAGCCCCAGGCGGTCCAGCACCCGGGCAAATACCGCCGCGTCGGCCACCTCGGCCCGGACGCATTTGCGGCAGCGCATTTCCAGCTCCTCGGCGCTCATTTCCTTCAGCATCCGGCCGCCCTCGATGAAGCCGTAATGGGTGGCCAGCCGGGCCAGCTCATCCAGGATATGGCTGGAGATCAGCACGGTGATGCCATGTTCCCGGTTGAGCTTCAGGATCAGCTCCCGCATCTCGATGATGCCCTGGGGATCCAGGCCGTTCACCGGTTCATCCAGCACCAGAAGATCCGGGTTCCCGGCCAGGGCCACGGCTATGCCCAGCCGCTGGCGCATTCCCAGGGAAAAGTGCTTCACTTTTTTGCGGCCGGCGTTTTCCAGCCCCACCAGCCGCAGCAGCTCCGGGATGCCGCTTTCCGAGGGGAGTCCCAGCACCAGGTACTGCTGGCGCAGGTTCTCCTCGGCGGTCATCTCGGTGTAGATGGACGGGGTTTCCACCACCGCGCCCATGCGGCGGCGGCTGCGGGCAATGGCCGCTGTGGTGTGGGGAATGCCGTAAAGCGAATATTCCCCGGCGGTGGGCTGCTGCAGCCCGCAGATCAGCCGGATGAGGGTGGTTTTGCCCGCGCCGTTTCTCCCCACAAAGCCGTAGATCGCTCCTTTGGGGATGCGCATGGTCAGACCATCCAGCGCGGTAAAATCGCCGTAGCGTTTGGTCAGTGCGTTGGTTTGCAGCACATACTCCATGGTAAGTACCTCCTTTTGCTTTTCCTTCACCCGGCAAGGACGCATTGGAGCCGGCGGGCGCGCCGCAGCGGGGAGGGCTGCCCGTCAGGGTCAGCCCGACTGAAGCGGAGGGCGCGCCCGCCGAAAAACCGGCTTGGCCCTATCCAGTGAAGCTGCCTTCTCTGGGCAAGGGCACACGCGGTTTTTGCGGGCAGGGATGCCGTCCGATTCATCGCCGGTGCTGGGCAGCGCTTCCGAATCCCCCAGCAGGGCACCGGCCCCGCCAAAAAGCCAATCTGGCCTTTTCCAAGTGAGGATACCGGTATGGTACCAGCCAAAGGTGGAGAAAGCGGTAAAGAGCACGGTTGAGAAATGGTTGAGATCAGCAGTCCAGCCGGAAGCCGATGCCCCACACGGCCTCCACATAGTCCCGGCCGCCGGCCTCCCGCAGCTTGGCGCGCAGGTGACTGATGTGGGTTTTCAGTGAGCTTTCGGTGCAGTCCGGGGTGTCCGCGCTGATGCGCTCGAGCAGGACGGACTTGGCGATGACCTGCCCCGGGTGCTGCATCAGCAGCTTGAGAATGGCGTATTCGGTCCTGGTGAGGGCCACCGGGCGCCCGGCCGCCGAAACGCTGTGAGAAGCGGTATCCATGGTCAGCCCCCCGCAGGTGTAGACGGCACCCAGCGGCTGCCCGGCGGGCTCCCGCAGGCGCACGGCCACGCGAGCCAGCAGTTCCTTGGTATCAAAGGGCTTGGTGAGGTAATCCGCGGCGCCGCCCAGCAGCAGATCCACCTTATCCTGCACGGCGGCCCGGGCGCTGACCACGACCACCGGAATGCCCTGAAGCCGCGGCAGGACCTCTTCCCCGGAAAGGCCCGGCAGCATCAGA
>CALERQ010000109.1 GCA_937907305.1 uncultured Clostridia bacterium
GGAAGCGATGGAGAGCATCCGCCGGGCGGTGCTGGCTGGAGGATGTGACCTGGGGCTCATCTTTGATACCGATGTGGACCGGGCGGGCGCGGTGGAAGCCGATGGCACCGAGCTGGACCGCAACCGGCTCATTGCGCTGGCGGCGGCCATTGCGGCGGAGCAGGCCCCGGGCAGTACCATTGTCACCGATTCTGTCACCAGTGACCAGCTGACAGAATTTATTGAGAAAAAGCTGGGCTGCCGCCATCATCGCTTTAAGCGGGGCTACAAAAATGTCATCAATGAGGCGATCCGCCTGAATGAGGCCGGGGAAACCTGCCTTTTGGCGATGGAAACCAGCGGCCACGGCGCGCTGAAGGAAAATTACTTTCTGGATGACGGGGCCTACCTTGCCACCAAGATCGTCATCCGCTATGCCCAGCTGCGGCGGCAGGGCCGTACCCTGGCTGACCTGCTGGAGGGCATGCGGGAACCGCTGGAAGCGCGGGAGCTGCGCTTCCACCTGCTGCCGGAGGACTTTAAGGCGGCGGGGGCTGCGGTACTGGCCGCGCTGGAGCGGTATGCCGCCAGCCAGCCGGGCTGGGTGCCCGCGCCCCACAACTACGAAGGCCTGCGGTATTCCGTTCCGGCGGTAAAGGGCTGGTTCCTGCTGCGGATGAGCCTGCACGACCCGCTGATGCCGCTGAATATCGAGAGCGACTGCCCCGGTGGGGCGGAGACTATCCTGCGGGAGCTGGCGCCCTTCCTGAAGGGGCAGGCCGCGCTGGATACCGCCCAACTGGATTGATCCCCGAAAAAACCGCGCCCCTTCCGGCATTGCGGGAGGGGTGCTTGCTTTGGGGATTGTGCAGAGGGCAGGTGGGCGGGCCGCAGGCCCGGCGGCGAAGCCGCCGAAGCGGGCGAAGCCCGCTTGCCCGCCCGGAGGGCGGGCGGCCTGCGGCCCTGCCCACCGGGGCCCTATACAGAGCCCATCGGCTATGCTATACTGAAGCCAAACCGACCCAGAGGAGGAAAACCCATGCCAAGCAGCAAGGAATATCTGAGCTATATTATGGAGCAGCTGGCCCCGCTGGAAGGGATCACCACCCGGCAGATGATGGGTGAGTATATCATCTACTACCAGGGGAAGACCGCCGCAGAGCTGTGCGATGACCGTCTGCTGGTCAAACCGGTCCCGGCCGCGCTGGCGCTGCTGCCCGATGCCCCCCAGGAGCCGCCCTACCCTGGCGCCAAACCAATGCTGCTGGTGGAGGAAGTGGATAATGGGGCATTCCTGCGGGAGCTGCTGGCGGCTATGGAGCCGGAGCTGCCCGCCCCAAAGCCCAAAAAGCCGAAGGCGAAAAAGGAGTGACCGGTTATGGCACGATGGATCATTCTGCTGCGGGGCGTAAATGTAAGCGGAAAAAATAAAGTACCCATGGCCGAGTGGAAGGCGGGCCTGGCGGCACTGGGTCATACCAATATCGTAACGCTGCAAAATAGTGGCAATGCCGCACTGGATGCGGAAAAGGACCAGGAAACGCTGACCGGCGAAATAGCCGGGATGATAAAGGAGCGATTTGGGCTGGAGATCCCGGTATACGCAATAGAACAGGAAGCGCTGCGGGAACTGCTGACTCATGCCCCGGCGTGGTGGGGCCGCGAGGATAAAGCGATTTATGACAATCTTATCTTTCTGCTGCCGCCCCACACCGCGGAGGAATTGGAGGAAGCACTGGGCGCACCGCACCCGGAGCTGGAGTGGGTGCGCCCCTGCGGGGACGCGGTGTTTTGGAGCTTTGACCGGCAGAAATACCAGAAAACCAACTGGTGGCCCCGGACCGCGCAGGAGCCTGCCCGGGAATGGATCACGATACGGACAGCCGGTACTGTGCGCAAGCTGGCAGCGCTGTAATGGCATTTCCCCATAAAATGACCCCCTGCAGGGCGAAACCTGCGGGGGTATGTTTTATATGAGGCAGGCTTTTCCTTGGCCGCGGCCCCCACCGGGATCCTGCACCAATGAGGAACTTAGCAATAACCGGTGATATGATGGTCACTTCCGGGGGCGAGCTGCGCCAGCACCGGGCCATCCAGCCGGCGGGTGGTTTCCCCGTGCCGGATGAACAGGAAGTGGCTGCAATAGAGCCGCTGTCCTACCCGGAACATATTCATGGGGTCGTAGCCGCAGATGACAGCCGCGCAGGGGATAAAGGGGTGTGCATGCCGGCGCGTCTCGATGAGTGCCTGCTGCTTTTCGGTATGCTCCCTAAAAAGAGCGGTGAGGGCGGGCTCTTCCGGGGCGTTATCAGACTGTACTTCGGTGGGGCGGTTTTGTTCGTACAGGGTGGCGCCGGAAAAGTCATTGCGGAGCGGCAGCCCCAGCTGCTCCAACGCCAGGCACAGCACCGTGCCGGTGTAGTAGCAGAGCCGCCGGGCATCAAAAAGAAGCGGAAGCTCATTTTCCAGCTTGGCGAGGTAGCGCTCCCGTGTTTCGGCGTACCGGGTGGGGTCCAGTACCCGCAGGGCGCGCAGGCACACGGTTTCCGCCGTGCCCTCTATCGTTTCGGTTTTCCACTCCTCCGCGGTAACATGGGGGAAACGCCGGGCACGCTCATTG
>CALERQ010000110.1 GCA_937907305.1 uncultured Clostridia bacterium
TTCTCGGCTTCTGCCGGGAGCTTTCGCTGGCTTTTTCCTACGGCGCCAGCAATGTAAGTGACGCCTATGTGGTGGCCTTCACCCTGCCCACCATCCTTTTTTCCGGGCTGGGCACCGCTATGCTGACCAGCTATATCAGCGTTTATACCGACCTGCAGCAGAACCACCCCGGGGAGGAAAAGCCGTTCCACGACCAGGTGATCACCATGTCGTTTTTGCTCTCGGTGGGTTTTATCGCGGTGTTTCTGGCGCTGCGGTATCCCATTGTGCGGCTGTTCGCGCTGGGCTTTGAGGGCGCGCAGCTGGACCTGACGGTGAACCTTTCCTCCATCATGATCGCCTCGCTGGTATTCCTGGGGGTCGGTTATATTTTGCAGGGCTACCTGCAGATGAAGGGCTGCTTCTTTACCGTTGGCATGGTGAGCGTGCCGCTGAATATCGCGGTCATCGCCACCATTCTCCTTTCCGGAGAGAACTACGATATGCTGGGCTGGGGCGTTGTCATCGGCTACGCAGGGGAGTTCCTGCTGGTGCTGCTGGTGGCGCTGCGGCGGCAGTTCAGCTACCACCCGGATATCGCCTTCCGCAACCGCAATGTCCGGCACTTTCTTATCATGGTGCTGCCCATCTTCCTGGGCAAGACCATCAATTCCATCAATATCATCATTGATAAGAGCATTGCCTCGCTGCTTTCGGAGGGCGTGGTTTCGGTAATGAATTACGGCAACCGCATCACCGGGTTTGTGACCTCGGTATTTGTGGTTTCCATCACCACCGCGCTGTTTCCGCAGCTTTCCCGGCTTTCCGCCGCCAGCGATACCAGGCAGCTGAAGCGCACCTACCGCTCCAGCTGCGGCATCATCGGGCTGTTTGTCATCCCCATTTCGGCCGGGATGATGATGTTCTCCAGGGAATTTGTGCAGCTGCTGTTTTTCCGCGGGGAGTTTACCGAATTTGATGTGCAGCGCACCGGGGAGGTCGTCTTTTTCTACTCGCTGGGGCTGCTCTTTTACAGCATCAAGGAAGTGACTATCAATGTGTACTACGCCCTGCAGGATACCAAGACGCCGACCATCAATTCGCTGCTGGCGATCGTGCTCAATATCGTCATTAACCTGCTGCTGATGCGCACGATGGAGCACAAGGGGCTGGCGCTGGCGACGGCGCTTTCCAGCTTTATTACCACTGTGCTGCTCATCATTCAGCTGCAGCGCAAAATGGGGCATATGGGCTACCGGTACCTGGCGGGAACCTACCTGAAGATGATAATAGCCGCCGGGGCCATGACTGCGGCGACGCTGCCCTTCTACCACTGGTTTGCCGCCAAGACGACCTTGCTGCTGGTGAGCCTGCTGGCGGCGATTGTGGTGGCGATGATCGTTTACTTTATTGCCTGCCTGCTGCTGCGGGTGAAGGAGCTGGGCCATGTGGTGGTGGCCATCGCGGAGCGTTTCCACCGGAGACGCCCGGCATAAGACAAAACTGATTTTACCGAAAAGGAGGGAACACCGATGGCCCAGAAGATCATGGTAGGCATGAGCGGCGGAGTGGATAGCTCGGTCGCGGCGTACCTGCTGAAAAAGCAGGGATATGAGGTGACCGGTGTGACCTTTAAGCTGTGGGATGACCCCGCGCTGGAATCCGGATGCTGCAGCGCCGACGATGTGCGGGACGCGGCCTATGTGTGCCAGCAGCTGGGGATCCCGCACTATGTGCTGAATTATAAGGATCTGTTCCGGCAGGAGGTGGTGGGGCCCTTTGCGGAGGAATACCTGCGCGGGCGCACGCCGAACCCCTGCATCAACTGCAACCGGTATATTAAATTCGGGGCCTTTTCCCATAAGCTTCGGGAGCTGGGCTTTGACCTGATGGCGACAGGGCACTATGCCCGCTGCGGCTATAATGAAGCCGCCGGCCGCTGGGAGCTGAAAAGAGCCATTCACCCGGAGAAGGACCAGAGCTATGTACTGTATAACCTGACGCAGGAGCAGCTGGCTATGCTGCGGCTGCCGCTGGGGGAGTACTCCAAGCCGGAGATACGCGCCATAGCGGAGGAAAGCGGGCTGGTGGTGGCCCAAAAGCCGGACAGCCAAGATATCTGCTTTGTGCCGGATGGGGACTATAACGCCTTTCTGCGGCGCTGGACGGGGCGGGAGCTGCCGGCCGGGCAGTTTGTGGCGGAGGACGGCACCGCGCTGGGGCCCAATAAGGGCATTGCCCACTATACCATCGGCCAGCGCAAGGGACTGGGGATCTCGCTGGGGTGCCATGCCTTTGTGCGGCGCATCAACGCGGCGGAAAACACCGTGGAGCTGACCACCGAGGAAAGCCGCCTGTTCCGCAGGACCATCTTTGCCGACGACCTGAACTGGATCGCCATAGCGGACCTGCACGAGCCGCTGGAGGTGGAAGCGAAGATAAGATATGCCCACCGGGCGGCCGCGGCGGTTATCAGTCCCGGCCCCACCCCCGGTACCATACGGGTGGACTTTATGGAAGCACAACGCGCCCCGGCGCCCGGCCAGGCGGTGGTTTTCTACCGCGGGGAGTCGGTGATCGGCGGCGGAACGATAATGGATATGGAGGAACCGATATGCTGAAAGATTATCTTTCATCCTTTGCACCGCAGCTGCACGGCCATGTGGAGCTGCGCGCGCAGATGAGTACCAGCCACGCGGTGGCTATGCTGAATGGCGACCTGCAAAGCAATGCCCGCGCCCAGCAGGGCGGTGTTTCCGCCCGGGTGTACCGCAATGGCGTTTATGGTTTTGCCAGCGCTGTGGAATACGATGAGGAGAGCGTGCGCCGCGTGCTGAAGGCTGCCGAGGAGAACGCGCTCTTCCTGGACGCCCGCGTGAAGAAGAACCGTCCCGCGCTGCCGGTGCTGCCCAGCGGCATGGTGGCGAAGGATAAGGAGTACATCGAGGTGCCGCAGAAGGACTACATCGAGTTTGTACGGGCGGCGGATGATTACCTGAAGCGGAAGTACCCCAGCCTGGTAAGCCGCCGGGTGATGCTGCGCCATGACTGCATGGAGAAGCTGCTGACCGTCAGCGACGGCACCAACAGCCACAGCGTGCGTCCCCGCACCCATCTGGTGGTGCAGTTTACCGTTGACGCGCCCGACGGCATGCCGGTCGAGATCTTTAATGTTATCGGCGGCGGCGAGGGTGTCCTCACCGATTATTTCACCGATCCCAGCAAGTATTATGAGAAGATGGACGAGCAGGTGGAGCTGCTGATGAAGAAGCGCGAGGGCGTCTTTACCAACGCGGGCCTGAAGGATGTGGTGCTGGCCCCGGCGCTGGCCGGTATTCTGGCGCACGAGGCCGTGGGCCACACCGTGGAGGCCGACCTGGTACTGGGCGGTTCTGTGGCCGCGCACAGCCTGGGCAAGCGGGTCGCCACCGATCTCATTACCATGGTGGACTATGCCCACACCCTGCCCGACGGCAGCCGCGCCCCACTGCCGGTGTATGTGGATGACGAGGGCACTCCCGCCTCTGATGAGATCCTCATCAAGGACGGCATTCTGGTGGGCTACATGAACAGCCGGGAGACCGCACAGCACTTTGGCATGGAGCCGCACGGCAATGCCCGCGGCTATGCGTACAGCGATGAGCCGCTGATCCGTATGAGAAACACCGCCATCCTGCCCGGCAAGGACAAGCTGGAGGATATGATCGCCGCCATTGATGACGGATATTACTTTACCCAGACCAATAACGGCCAGGCCGATACCACCGGCGAGTTCATGTTTGGCATTATGATGGGATATGAGATCAAGAACGGCAAGCTGGGCCGCGCGGTGCGGGATACCACCATTTCCGGGGTGGCCTTCCAGATGCTGCAGACCGTGGATATGCTGAGCGACGACATGGTGTGGAGCTGCAGCGGCACCTGCGGCAAAAAGCAGCCGATGCCGGTGGGCATGGGCGGCCCGGCCGTAAAGTGCAAAGTGAATGTAGCGGGAAAGTGAGGGAAGCAGCATGATGAATTTGAAGGACGCAGCCAGCTACGCGCTGGAACAGCTGCAAAAGGCCGGCGCCGATGACGCCGCCGCTATTGTGACCAGCGGCAAGATAGACGAACTGAACATTGATGGCGGAGAATTCAGCCTGATGCGCTCTGGCTTTAAGAGCGGGCTTTCGCTGAAAGCCATCAAGGAGCAGAAAACCGGCAATATCCACACCAATTCCTGCGAAAAGGAAGCCATAGACGCCGCGGTAAAGGACTGCATGGCGGCGGTGATGGCGGCTCAGCCCGATGAGGCCGAATCCATCGCGCCCAAGGCGGAAAATATGAGCTTTACCGCCGGGGTGCTTACCCCCGACCGGGATAAGCTCTTTGACCGGCTGCAGGAGTACATGGATACCCTGCACACCGAGTATCCCAAGATCAATATGGAGCAGCTCATCGCGAAATACGACCACGATGACATCCTGCTGATGAACACCAACGGCGTGGAGATGCGCTACCAGAACGGCGGATACATCATCAGCACCATGTTTTCCGCCCACGAGGGGGAGAAGGCGGGTTCCTTTAACGGTACCGGCTACCTGACCGACCGGCTGGACCAGCCCCTGATGGAGACCGGCATGATGCGCCGCCTGCTGCGGGATGCCGAGGCCGATCTGACCGCCGCGCCCATCCCGGAGAAATTTGAGGGGACGCTGCTGGTGAGCCCGGCCTTTATGGGAGAATTCCTGGGCACCGCGCTGGGCTGCTACGCCGGGGATTACGCCCTCATCAGCGATACGAGCATCTGGAAGGACAAACTGGGCCAGCAGGTCGCCTCCAGCGGCATTACGCTGGAAACAAGGCCCCTGGATGAGCGCATCGTTTGCGGCGAGCGCTTTGACAGCAACGGCTATAAGAGCGAAAACGGCGTTATCCTGCGGGATGGCGTGCTGGAGAGCTTCTGCCTTTCCGAATACGCGGCCCGCAAGACCGGCCAAAAGCGTGCCGCCAACCAGAGCGGTTCCTACTTCCTGCATCCCGGCGAGCAGAGCCTGGAGGAGATCATTGCCGGCATCAAGAACGGCATTCTTATCAATCGCTTTTCCGGCGGCCAGCCCGGCGCCAGCGGCGACTTTAACGGCGTGGCCAAGAACAGCTTCCTCATCAAGGACGGCAAACTGGCGGGCGCTGTGACCGAGACGATGATCAGCGGCAACTTTGCCGAGCTGCTGCAGAATCTCCGTGGCATCAGCCGGGAGACGGTGTGCGATGGTTACAGCGTGCTGCCCTGGGCGGCCTTTGATGGCGTTACGGTAAAATAATTTTTGCAGAGACCTTTACTGGGAAAAAGCGCAGACGGCTTTTGCGCGGGCGGGCGCGCCGCAGCGGGAAAGGGCTGCCGGAAGCGAAGCGGACGGTCAGCCCTGAAGAGCGGAGGGGCGCCCGCCGAAAAGCGGGCAAGCTTTTTGCCAAGCGAAGGGATAAAAGTGCCGCAGGGTTGCCTGCGGCATTGTGCTGAAAGGCGGTAAAAGATATGGCGGCACAGATCCCCGAATATTGCGAATTATGTCCCCGCTGCTGCGGGGCGGACCGTCGTACCCAAACCGGCCGCTGCGGGGCAGGGAATACCCTGCGGGCCGCCCGGGCCGCTCTCCATCGGTGGGAGGAACCCTGCATCAGCGGGGAGGACCCCGAACGGGGCTCCGGGACGGTGTTTTTCTGCGGGTGTACGCTGGGCTGCGTTTTTTGCCAGAACGGTGCTATCAGCCACGGGGACGAGGGGAAAGAGATCACCGCCGAACGGCTGGCGGAAGTTTTTCTTGCATTGCAGGCGCAGGGGGCGTACAATATCAACTTGGTTACCCCCACGCAGTACCTGCCGTGGATACTGGAAGCGCTGAACCTGTGCAGCGAACGCCTGGAGATCCCGGTACTGTATAATACCGGCGGATACGAGCGGGTGGAAACGCTGCGCCGGCTGGAGGGCAGGGTGCAGATCTATCTGCCTGACCTGAAATATTACGATAGCGACCTTTCCGCCCGGTATTCCGCCGCGCCGGATTATTTTGCCGTGGCAGCCCCGGCCCTGCGGGAAATGTTCCGCCAGGTGGGGCCGGTGCGCTTTGATGAAAACGGCATGCTGCGAAGCGGTATGGTGGTGCGGCACCTGGTGCTGCCGGGAGCCTATAAGGACAGCCTGAGGCTGATGGACTGGCTGGCGGATAATTTCTCTCCGGAGGATATCCGGTTGAGCCTGATGAGCCAATACACCCCGCCCCCCGGTATTGCCATCCGGGAATTGCAGCGCCCTATTTTTACCTACGAATACCGCAAGGTCTGCGAGCGGGCGGAGGAGCTGGGCTTTTTGGGCTATACCCAGCAGCGTTCTTCCGCCGATGCCGCCTACACCCCGCCCTTTGATGGGACGGGCCTTTGATAAATTTCACCCCCAGGAGATACATATGACAGGACCCCTGCAGCGCCGCGCCATCGCCGATGGCGTATGGTTTTCCCGTATTCACGACCCTAAATTCTACCACAACAGCATATCGGTCACGATCATCACACCGCTGGCGGAGGGGAAGACCTCCGCAGCGGTGCTGGCGGCATACCTGCTGCGCATGGGCAGCCGCCGCTGCCGGGATATGACCGAGCTGGAATGCCGCCTGGCGGACCTCTACGGGGCGGTGCTGGATACCGATATTTCCCGCCACGGCGAAAACCAGCTGCTTACCTTTTCTATTGCCGGGGCGGATGACCGCTTTGCGCTGGAGGGGGAGAGCATCAGCAGGGGCTGCGCCGAGCTGCTGGGAGAAATACTGCTGGAGCCGAAAGTAGAGGGCAATGCCTTCCCGGAGGAGGCTTTCCGTCTGGAACAGCAGTACCTTATTGATACCATCGAGGCGGAGATCAATGATAAACGCAGCTACGCGGCCCAGCGCTGCACGGCCGAGATGGGCCGGGGCTGCCGGTTTGCACTGCCTCGCTACGGTACGGTGCAGGAGGCGCTTTCCGTTACACCGAAGGAGGCCTATGACCGCTACCGGGAGCTGATCCGCACAGCCCGCATAGAGATCTTTTTTAGCGGGTGCGGCAGCCCGGATTATGCCGAGGAGGTATTTACCAAACTGTTTGCCGGGGTGGAGCGCGCGCCGCTTTATCCCATGCCGCAGCAGCTCCCCCGGCGGGCGGAACAGATAACGGAACTGGCCGAGCAGCTGCCCATGAGCCAAAGCAAGCTGGTACTGGGCTTCCGCACGGGCCTGCCGCTGCAGCGCCGGGCCCGTACCGCCCTGCGCGTGATGACTGCCCTGCTGGGCGGCAGCGCCGGCTCCCGGCTTTTTACCAATGTACGGGAAAGACTGGGCTGCTGCTATTACTGCGGCGCGCGGGTCAATCTGCTTACCGGCATACTGCTTATTGAGTGCGGCCTGGAGGAGACCAACCGGGAGCGGCTGCAAAGCGCTATCCTGGCTGAGATCGCCGACCTGGCCGCCGAACATATCACCCCGCAGGAGCTTTCTCACATCAAGCTGGCGTTTCAGAGCTCGCTCTGCTCCATCGGTGATAGCCTGGCGCGCACCGAGGGCTGGTATCTCAGCGGGCTTTTGCAGGGGGATCCCATCACGCCGCAGCAGGATATGGAGGAGATCGCTTCCATCACCGCGGAAGAGGTGGCGGCTGCCGCGACGGCGCTTACACTGGATACTGTGTTCTTTTTGCGGGCCGCGGGGAAGGAGGATGGGTGCGATGAGGATCGATGAACGACATACCTCCGCGCTGCTGGGACAGAGCACCCGCACTGTGGTGTTGCCCAGCGGCCTTACCGTGCAGATGTGCCGGATGCCCGGCTTTGTGACGGCCTATGCCATGCTCACCGTCGGGGTGGGCTCTATCGATACCGGCTACACGGTGCGGGGCCGGGAAGTGCGGCTGCCTGCCGGGGTGGCCCATTACCTGGAGCACAAGATGTTCGATTGCCCCTATGGGGACGCCATGCAGCGCTTTGACGCGCTGGGCGCTTCCGCCAATGCCTTTACCAGCTTTGATAAGACCGCTTACTACTTTAGCTGCACCGAAAACTTTTCCCAGGCGCTGGAGGTGCTGTTGGACTTTGTGGCGACGCCCTATTTTACCGGGCCTTCCGTCCGCCGGGAAAGAGGGATCATTGCCGAGGAGCTGCGCATGTACCGTGACAGCCCCGAGTGGATGGTGACGGCGAATCTTTTGCAGGCCATGTACCATGTTCATCCCATCCGGGTGGATATCGCCGGAACGGAGGAATCCATTGCCCGCATTGATGCCGCCCTGCTGCGCCGCTGCTACGAGCGTTTTTATTGCCCCGGCAATATGGTGCTTTCGGTCGCCGGGTGCTTTGAGGAGGACGCGGTGCTGGAGCTGGCGGAAAAGTATTTCTCCACCGCAAAGACCGCGGCCAGTCCGCTTACCATCCGGGAGCCAGGAACGGTGCGGGTGCACTACTGCGAGCAGAAAATGCCCATTGCCGCACCGATGTTCCAGGTCGGCTTTAAGGCGGCGGGCGGCGAGGTGGAGAATATGCGCCACCGCCTGCTGGATGAACTGCTGCTGGATCTCATCTGCGGTGAAACGACCGACCTGTACCGCCGGCTGTATGAAGCCGGGGAGATCAACGCGACCTTTGGCAGTGAGGTGATGGCCGGCCGGGATTTTATCTGCGCCATGTTTGATGGCGAGAGCCGCCGGCCGCAGGCTGTCTATGAGGCCCTGTGTGAGCGGGTGACCACCCTGCGGCGGCAGGGCATCCCGCCGCAGGATTTTGCCCGCTGCCGCCGTGCCAATTACGGCAGGACCATCGGCCTTTTTGGCCGCGCCGAATCCATCGCGGGTCTGATGGCTGCCGCCCATTTTTCCGGCATGAAAGATATCTACTACCCGCTGGAGATCCTGCGTTCCACCACTGTGGAGGAGCTGGAGCAGCGCCTGCGGGAAGACTACGACCCCACAACCAGCGCCCTTTCGGTCATTTGGCCGCAGGGCAACCCTTAAGGAGATGCACATACCCCTATGAACCCAAAAGCAAATCCCCCTGCTGTTTCCGCTTACCAGTCCCATTCCCGCCTGCTTGCCCACCTGATGGCGCTGATGGTTTCCGCCATTTGGGCGACCACCTTTGTTTGCAGCAAGGAGCTCCTTGCCTATTACAGCCCGGCGCAGGTGATGTTCATGCGCTTTGTCATTGCCTACTTTGTGCTTTGGCTGCTGCGTCCCCGGCCGCTGCCGTGGCAGGGCAGGGGAGAGCTGACCTTCCTGCTGCTGGGCATTTTGGGCGGCACACTTTATTTCTTTACCGAAAACACCGCCCTGAAGCACACCTTTGCCGCCAATGTCAGCATCATTGTGGCGATGGCGCCCATCCTTACCTCCATCCTGGCGCACTTTTTCACCAGGGATGAAAAGCTCCACACCACCGTTTGGGTCGGCTTTGCCGTGGCCATGAGCGGTGTGGTGCTGGTGGTGCTTAATGGCGCGCTGGTGCTCAAGCTCAGCCCGGTGGGCGATCTGCTGGCCTTTTTGGCGGCGGCCAGCTGGGCCTGCTATTCCGTCCTTATCAAGCGGCTTTCCGGCCGGGTGGATAGCACTCTGCTGGCCCGCCGGGTCATCCTGTACGGCGCGGTCACCTCGGTGCCGCTGCTGGCGGCCCGCGGGGAGCTTTCGATCGACCTTACCCCGTTGGCGCAGCCCAAGCTGCTGTTCTGCATTCTGTTTCTGGCGGTGCTGGGCAGTGCCATCTGCTTTGCTGCGTGGAATGTCGTCATCGACCGGCTGGGGGTCGTTCACGCCAATAACTATATCTATCTCCAGCCCTTTATCACCATAGTAGCTTCCCACTTCCTGCTGGGGGAGCCCATGAGCTGGACGGCCATTGTGGGGGCGCTGCTCATCATTGGCGGCGTTATCATCTCCGGCCGGCAAAAGCGGCCGCGGTAATGGATTTTGGCGTTATTCGCTAAAATTTTCGGGATAAATTATACGCGATTCCACTTGCCATGCCCCGCCCACTAATGATATAATCGTAAGGGCTCCCCCAAAAGGGGAACAAAAGAAGCGCCTCGCAAAAGGCGCTTTTTTATTTTTGCCGACGATGGGCGGCAGTCCCCCATAAAAACGCTGTGACAGAGGACAACACGAGGAGGAAATCATGTTCAAAATCGGCTTTGATAATGAAAAATACCTGCAAATGCAGTCGGATAAGATCCGGGAGCGCATCGGTCAGTTTGGCGGTAAGCTGTACCTGGAATTCGGCGGTAAGCTCTTTGATGATTATCACGCTTCCCGCGTGCTGCCCGGCTTTGCGCCGGATAGCAAGGTGAAAATGCTGCTGCAAATGAAGGACTCCGCGGAGATCGTCATTGTCATCAGCGCTGATGCCATCGAAAAAAACAAGCGCCGCGGCGATCTGGGCATCACCTACGATCTGGATGTCCTGCGCCTTATCGATGCCTTCCGCGGGATCGGCCTGTATGTGGGCAGTGTCTGCATCACCCATTACCATGCCCAGCCCGCCGCCGATGCCTTCCAGAAGCGCCTGGAGACTCTGGGGGTCAAGGTCTACCGCCACTATATTATCCCCGATTATCCCTCCAATGTGCCGCTCATCGTCAGCGATGAGGGCTTTGGCAAGAATGAATACATCGAAACCACCCGCCCGCTGGTGGTAGTCACCGCCCCCGGTCCCGGCAGCGGAAAAATGGCCACCTGCCTTTCCCAGCTTTTCCACGAAAACAAGCGTGGGGTCAAGGCCGGATACGCCAAATTTGAAACCTTCCCCATTTGGAACCTCCCCCTCAAGCACCCTGTCAACCTGGCATATGAGGCCGCCACCACCGACCTCAACGATGTCAATATGATCGATCCTTTCCATCTGGAAGCCTACGGCGTCACTACCGTCAATTATAACCGCGACATCGAGATCTTCCCGGTGCTCAATGCCATCTTCCAGCGCATTTACGGCTCCTCTCCCTATAAGAGCCCGACTGATATGGGCGTCAATATGGCGGGCAACTGCATCATAGATGACGATGCCTGCCGC